>JAHEMX010000388.1 GCA_024643445.1 Desulfobulbaceae bacterium
ACCGTGAAACTGTTAACTTCAAGAAACGATGAGAGGTCCCTGATGATTTTCTGCTCATTCGCCATTTTTTCAAGTGATGACGAACTGGTAAAAATGAGCCGTGCCTGAAGCGCTATCGGCCGCTCGCCGCCGACCCGGGTGAAGGTCAATGTTGCCAGGGCAGTGGCGAGCTTTTTCTGGACAGACGGCGGGATGCGTTCAAGATGCCTGAGGACGACGGTCCCGCGACAGAACTGTTCAAGCACCCCGGTCTGGCGAGCCTGACTGAACGGAAAGGGATCATATTTAATGCCAAAGAGTTTTTCCGCGAGTTCTTCAGCACTGTAATCCCGCACATCAATTTCAATATAGGGTCCATGAGCCTGATTTCCCTGCAGGTGGATCTGCTTGGCGATAAGGCGGCGACCGGTTCCCGACTCACCGGTCAGCAGAACGGGTTCATCCATCCCGGCAAAGCGCTCGATGGCAAGCTGAATCTCTTTGGCGCACTGGGAGCGCAGCACCCGCTCTTTACCGGCGACACTATCATTGAACTGGATGGAATCATCGTTAATCGCCATCATGTCGGTGAGCCTGATCTCTTCCCGGGTACTGATATCGCAGGCAAGGACACCAGTGCCCTGGTTATGAAAAGAGATTCTCAAACGCTCCGCCAGAGCCATCTCTATCCGTTCCCGGATGATCCGGTGCCTTTCCATCAGCTCGCGGAAAAATACGCCGCTCAGGCAGAGCAGAACCGCATCGCAAAGGGCTCGAATGGTCAACGATTGCGGTTTTGAAGTCAGCAGGGAGGTTTCGCCGAAATGACCGCCGGGACCGACTCGCCCGACAATGCTGGTAATGGCGTCCTCACCTTCCATAAGGAGTTCCATCTCCCCGATGGCAACCATATAGAAGGTATCGGCTTTATCCCCTTTCCGATGGACGACAGCACCCTCCGACACGTGACGAACCGTCACCTGCGGAACGATCTCAAGCAACTGCTCCTGATCGAGATCCTTGAACAGCAGAGAATGCTGAAGATGCTGCAGGACGGTTTCAGGTTTCATCGCACGGATTGTCAGCTGAATAAAGGAAGCATTGCAGGACTTACCTGGTGAACGAGGAGAGCAGGTACGTTTTCAGCATCTGACCGATCTGGGGAGCCACTGAATAGACATCAAGCAGACCATCAGGCGCTTCCTGCGGGTAGGTATCGGAGCCGATGACCTTTTTTATCCTGCTCTTCCTGAATTTTTCCATCGCATCACCGGCCAGGACAAGGTGCGTTGCCAGCACGTACACCTCGCGGGCCCCGGCATCAAGGCAGCGATTCGCCGTCTGGATGATAGACCCGCCGGTCCTGATCATATCATCGCAGACGATGGCAGTGCGACCGCGGACCACACTTGATACCTGGCTGACAATGGTTTTATCGGTGTCGTAGCGGTCCTTGTCGGCGGCAGTGTGCGGGCAGTCAAGCTGGCTTGCCAGCCGGGCAACCCGTTTGGAAAAACCGTAATCGGGCGAGACGAGCACAAAGTCGGAAAGACCAAGGCTTTTTATTTTTTCAACGACCAGCGCATCGGTCCACAGATGCTGGGTCCGGATCTCGCCGGCATGGGCGTGCAGAACAGCCTCGGAATGCAGATCGATAAAGGCGACAAAATGCGGGCGTGCCCGGAAAATCTGCCGTGTGCGGGTGATGCCTTTCGGTATTTCCCGGGAAAAGGGTTTCGTCCGCTCCATCGTCGAATAGCCGAGAAACGGGATGATGACGTTGACCGAGGCGGCATTCCAGTAACGCCCCCCCTGGATGAGATCCAGCAGTTCCTGGTATGAGACATCGTTATGCGTGGCGCCGATAATGACCAGGTGTTTTTCCGCAATATCGCAGGGAAAGGCATGATAGATTTCCCCATCGGTGAACTGCTTGCGGATCATTTCGAAAAATCTGACCCCGAGCCAGGCCGCCGTTTTCCGGGCCAGGGGAGTCGATGCCTCATTGGCCACCAATACCAGGTTTTCCTGCTTCGCTGTCATTGTTTTCCCCAACTGGTAAAGACAATGGGTACCTTGAATAATTAGGTTATTAGTCCGAAATCAAGGCATTCGAGAAATTTTGACGCTAGGCGCCCTGAAATAAGTGCCCTTGGGGTACATATAGTTGCTATGCTTGGGGATAAAATCTCGAGCATAACGCAGAGATCGGGCGAAAAGACAATTATTCAAGGTAGCCCGAGGCCTACAGCGCGGTCACGATGGCGTCTCCCATCGCTGCCGTGCCGAGCGCTGCCTTCTTGTCGCGGGTGAGGTCTGCGGTAAAAATATGGTTTGCGAGCGTCGCCTGCACGGCCGTGTCGATAGCCGCGGCAGCTTCATCAAGCCCGAAACTGTAGCGCAACATCATCGCGGCCGAAAGGATTTCTGCGATCGGGTTGGCGATACCTTTACCGGCGATATCCGGCGCGGTGCCGCCGGCCGGCTCATACAACCCGAATTTGTCACTGTTCAGGCTGGCAGAGGCCAGGAGTCCCATGGAACCGGTCAGCATGGCAGCTTCATCGGAAATAATGTCGCCAAACATGTTCCCGCAAAGCATAACGTCAAACTGGTGCGGATCGCGTACCAGCTGCATCGTGGCGTTATCCACGTAGAGATGGTTCAGCTCGACATCAGGATATTCGGCAGCGATCCCGGTTACCACCTCGCGCCAGAGCACCATCGTCGACAGGACATTGGCCTTGTCGATGGAAGTCACCTTCCTTCTTCTCAGGCGGGCGGCGTCAAAAGCCATCCGGCTGATACGCTCGATCTCGCCGCGTTTATAAGCCATGGTGTCATAAGCCCGTTCTTCCGCTCCCACACCCTCGCGCCCCCGGGGCGTGCCGAAATAGATGCCGGAGGTCAGCTCGCGGACGACCAGGATATCAAACCCCTCACCAACAATGTCGGGCCTCAGCGGACATGCCCCGGCAAGCGATTTGAAGACCCGGGCCGGACGCAGGTTGCAGAAGAGGTCGAAATGCTTGCGCAACGGCAGCAGGGCAGCGCGTTCCGGCTGCTTTTCGGGGGGAAGGCTTTCCCATTTGGGGCCTCCGACCGACCCGAACAGAATCGCGTCGCTCTGCTCGCACAGCTTCAGGGTCTGTCCGGGCAGTGCTTCACCGTGCTTGTCTATGGCGATACCGCCCACATCGCCATACTGATATTCCAGGGCAAAATCGAACTTATCCTGGAGGGCATCCAGCACCTTGATGGCCTCCTTCATGACTTCGGGACCAATGCCGTCCCCTGCCAGAACTGCAATTTTTTTCATTTTTCCACCTTATAACGTGATGATTCAGTTTTTTCAAAAACCGTTAATTACCGCCATCCCTGCCCCGAAACACCAGCAGGGCCCGTGAGGCCTGCGAGAAGGGCAGATGATATTCCTTGACCTCTGCGAGCTCCCAACCACCGGCTGATGCACCGGCTTCCTGCAGTTCTTCGAGGTAGCGCGGTCCTTTCATGCAGATTACCCGGCACCCGGGCCGACACCAGCGTGCACACATGGACAGATAACCGCCGACATCGGTCACGGCCCTGCTCACCACGGAGGTATAGAGCTGCTCGTCCGGCAACGCCAGACCTCCTTCCAGCCGCAGGGCCAGGACAGAAATGCTATCCAGCTTGAGGGTACGGACAATATGGTTCAGGAAGGAAACCCGTTTCAAACGCGGCTCCAGCAGACTGACCGGCAAGTCAGGGCGTGCCGCCTTGCATACCAGTCCGGGAAAACCGGCACCGCTGCCCACATCAAGCAGCCAATCCTGCTTGCTGTCAAGCAGGCTGAGGAGGGCCAGAGAATCAATAAAATGGTTCTCGACAATAGCGCTGTCGCTGCTTTCCCTGGAAATAAGGTTAACCTTCCGGCTCCAGTGCTTCAACTCGGTGAAATAGCGAAAAAGCCGACCGACCGTTTGATCGCTGAGGTTCACCTCCAGCGCCAGTGTCCCCCGTTCAAGCATTTCCTGAAACTGCGGGAGATCGAGTTCCTGCTTCCGATCCGCCACCTCAACCAATTCTCCTGGCGACGGAAGCGGCGTGTGCCGTCAAACCCTCGAGTCTGGCCAGGGCCATGATATGCCCAGCATCCTGTTCAAGCGCCGTCCTCGAATAACTGATAACGGAACTTTTCTTCAGGAACGTTTCAACCCCCAGGGCGGAAGCGAAACGGGCCGTGCCCATGGTCGGCAGCACATGGTTCGGGCCGGCGAGATAATCCCCTG
>JAHEMX010000389.1 GCA_024643445.1 Desulfobulbaceae bacterium
CGAGTCCGCTGATAATCTTGAGCAGAGTGGATTTGCCGGAGCCGTTTGGCCCGATCAACCCTACCCTGTCACCCGCATTGATAACGAGATTGAGATCGGTAAAAAGCATCTGGGCGCCAAATGCCTTGCTGAGTGATTGACAGGAAAATAGATATGGCATAAATATGAGTAGTCGTTACCGGGGCTCCCCTTTCGGCTGAAGCCCCTTTTTCCTTGAAAGTTTGGCCCTGTCTGGGTATAAGCTTTACAGTATTTCAACCAGATGGCGAACCAGAGCCATCCGGACCCGGCCATAATACAGAGAGAAATAACTTTTAACAACCGCAACCCACTCCTTGCCATGAATGAACGATTCCATATCATCGTAACCGGCGAAGACGGTCGGTCAGCTGCGTTTCAGTTATCCAAAAAAAAATTCGCCATCAGCCTGGTCACAGCCGTTGTTAGCCTGGTGTCCATTTGCGTTTTCGGCTACCTGACTACGGGATCCTATTTCGACAACAAGCTGTTAACCCATAAGGCCGATGAGTTGCAGGCCCGGTTGATCGAGAGTGAGGCAGCCGGCTGCGATTACCTTGAGCAGATCAACAGCTTGAAGCAGAAACATGCGGAGATACTTGCTTCCATCGAGAAAGAGCGTTCCGAGACAATTGCCTCTCTTCAGGAAGAGCATACCAATACCATCACCTCTCTTCAGGAAGAGCATACCAATACCATCGCCTCTCTTCAGGAAGAGCATGAAATCCGCCTGGCGGATCAACAGGCGAAGTTTGATCTGGAAAACACCACCCTCCAGCTGGAAAACGTCAAATTGATGAGCACTGCTGTCAGCGAGCTGCACGAGCGCAGTGAACTCATCGAGACAGTGATGGGCAACATCGGCGTTGAACTCAAGAAAAGCAAAAAGAAATCAGTGTCTTCAAACAGCGGCGGACCGTTCATCCCGGCGACAGAACAATCCTATGAGGAGTTGCTGAAAAAGACCGATAAATACCTCAGCACCATTCGCAGGATGCCGCTGGGCAAACCGGTCTCAGGAGATATTTCCTCCGGATTCGGGACACGCTCCGACCCGCTGAACAGCAAGAAAGCCATCCACGAAGGTGTTGATATCCGCGGGGAACAAGGCGAGAGAATCCGCGCAACAGCAGGCGGTAAAGTTCTCCAGGCCTTCAAGAACGGCAGCTATGGCAACTACGTCAAGATAGACCACGGAAACGGCTACCAGACCATTTACGCCCATTTGCAGAATTATCTTGTCAAGAAGGGAGAGACCGTTAAGCAGGGGCAGGTCATCGGTCAGATCGGCAGTTCCGGACGTTCCACCGGTCCCCACCTTCATTACGAAATTCTGCTTAATAAAAATCCGGTCGACCCGCGTAAATTCATGAAAGTCGCCGATCTGTCCTACTCATTCAACACCTATCAGGAGTAAGCTCCATCATGTTCAATAAAAAGGACAGCCTCGAGTCAGAACTGCAAAAGGCCGAGAGCGAAACCATATCATCGATAATAGATAAGAGCATGTCTGTCAGCGGTGAAATCGTTTTCAAAGGAAAGACCCGCGTTGACGGGAACATCAACGGAAACATCTCAGGTGAGCATCTGGTTCTCAGTGCATCCGGCACTATAACCGGCGACGTCAATGTCGCATCCTTCATCTGTCATGGCACGATAAACGGTAACATTATTGGCAGGCTGGTAAACGCCCGCAAAGGATGTTTTATCCATGGAAGCCTGGAAGCAGGCAGCCTTTCCGTAGAACCCGGTGCAGCGATCGATGGTGAAGTCCGGGCGGCTGCCAGACAAGATGAAATGTCGACCTCAGCAAGTGCTCACATTCATGAAAGCACCTCGATGCAGGATTCCTGATAACCATTTAACCCGCATTTCAACCCCTATGCCCTCCGCCAGAACACCTGGTATCGCCAACAGACTTGTCTGCCCGACATGCGGCAATGACGAGGATTTTTTTGAACTGGCCAACGATGTTATCCAGACATCTCATTATATCCAAAACAGCGACGGCAGTTTCACCTACGACAGTGACACCTACCAGGTTAACGGAGAAGTACAGCTGTTCTGCGGAGCCTGCCAGGAAGATCTGAGCTATTACCATCAGCGTTTCAAGGAGATGATCTTTTGACACGGAATCCCCGAATTATCAGGGATAACAAAACGCTTTTCGAACAATACGCCACCCTTCAAGCCGGTGACATCGTCTGCTGCCGACTCCGGCTTAAACCGGGAGAAGAGCATCTCATCCTTGATCTTGCCGAACGCGGGATAAAAGCTGTCCCTTCCTTCACCTCCCAGCTTTGCAGCAGGTCAAAGGCATTTCAGACGAGAATTTTTGGTCAACTGATGATCCCCGGCACGACGGTTATCTACAACATACACGACCTGCTGCAGGCTGCCGGGTCTTATGGCCGGAAAGGAATAGAAAATGTTGTCGTCAAACAGGAAGGAAAAAACGGCGGCCTCGGGGTTTTTCTTTTCAAATCCATTGAAGACGTCTACACCCAGTCAGCACTGGGTGTAATTCCGTATCCCTATGTGCTGCAACCCTTCATAGCAGACTGTCGCGATTTGCGCGTGATCATCCTGGGGGAGTATACGGAAACCTACGAACGGAAAAATCCTTATAATTTCAGAAAAAACCTGCATTGCGGAGGGGAACCGGTACCAGCGACGCTCGGTGAGGCGCAGCAGGCGCTCTGCCGAACGGTCATGCAGCGGGGGAGCTTTCCCTACGCGCATCTTGATTTGATGGAAAGCGCTGACGGGAAAACGTATTTAACCGAGGTAAACCTTCGTGGCGGTTTACGGGGAGCACAGATCAGCAGAGACGAATACGAGCAGCGGATCAATGACATCCATGCCGGGTTCTGGGGGAATTTCAACACCAAATAAAAAAGGAGAAACCCGCAAGCGGGTTTCTCCTTTTTTATCGGAATACCGATAAAAACTCGTTATACACAACCGGTCGGCTTAGGAAGGCCAGCCATTTTACAGGCTCCCTTCCCTGGTCCGGACGGGAACAGTTCGTAAATTCTCTTCAGCGGGAACCCGGTTGTTTTTGAAAGAATACGTACCATCGGAGCGATTCCGTTTTTCTTGTAGTACTCCTGCAGAGCGTCGATAACCTTATTGTGCTCATCAGTCAATTCTGCAATACCTTCAGAACTCTTGACATAATCAACCCATTGGTCATTCCACTCTTCCATTCCCTTAAGCAGGAAACCGTCTTCATCAACCGTGAAGGATTTTCCATTGTGTTCTACTGTGGGCATTGTATACCTCCTTGATATAGTGAATCTTTGAGACCTCGTAGTATTACTGTAAATAATATAACGCTGGTACAAGATATAGTAAATGGCCTTAATACTATAGGGGAAACGGTTTGTCAAGTGAATGAGACGTCATTTGAACAGGCAGCCAAAAAAATTTGTATGCTTTTGGAATGGTTAGAAAAATAAGGTTTAATCACGACGAGGCAAGGCAGGCCTTAAACGATAAAGTCACATGATTTTCCGTTATTAGTCATATCGCAGAGGCTTCTGCACCTGCCTCCCAAGAGCCCTGCTGTTTCGATTTTGCTTGCAGGAAGCACATATCCGAGGTAAATCCAACGCGGATCAGGTCACGTTTTTGGCATATACCTTTGACCGCCACGGTTGATTGCCCAATCATCTGCGGAGGCCAGTAAAACTCTAACACAGATATTTCTATGCTTCAGTTTCTCAGAAAAAGAGCTCAGTCACTCGTCATGCAGGCCATTGTTGTCATCATCGCCCTCGTTTTTATTTTCTGGGGTGTCGGCGCACAACTGATGAACAAAAATGAAGCGGCGATAGTGGTTAACGGTGAAGAAATTACTTTTCAGCAATTCCAGCAGGCCTACGACCAGGCCTATGCCCGGCTCGCCGAGCAGTTTGGCGGAACCCTGCCGAAAGGAATAGCCGACAGCCTCAATATCAAGCAACAGGTCATCCAGCAGTTGGTTCAGGAGGCGTTGCTGAGGCAGGGTGGCCTGGAGATGGGACTTAAGGTAAGTGGCGAGGAAATCCAGAGGTCCATCGAGCAAATGATACAGTTTCAGGAAAATGGCAGCTTCAACCTTGAGCGCTACAAGCTGATCCTTGCGTCAAACCGCCTGTCACCCGCCAAATACGAAGATACCCTGCGCTACGACCTGCTCGCCAACAAAACTATCGACAGTATCTCGGGTTTTGCGCTTCCGGCCGGC
>JAHEMX010000390.1 GCA_024643445.1 Desulfobulbaceae bacterium
CGGACTATGATCTGATTCCGTTCCTGGCCCGTCCCATCGGCGGCACGATTCTGGCGCTGGCTGTTCTAACCCTTCTCTATACCCTCTGCAGCAGGTTCAGTAAAAAACCCAATGTCCTCGCCGGTGAGATTGTCAGGCCGGAAGGGATGGCGCCTGCCAAAGCCGGTAAGGAATAGGCGCCCGGACCAGCTGCCACAGACGGAGAAGAAAACCTATGATTGTGAAAAGCGCGTGCCTGACCGGTGTCAGGAAGATAGAAGTGCGTGAGCGGGAACTCTTTCCCGCCGATGACGAAATTGTGGTCAAAACCCACGCGGCCGGCATCTGCGGCCAGGACAAGAATCTCTACAACGGTATCATCCCTCCCTCGGGCGGCCTGAATACGGAGATGAAGCGAGCCTTCGGCTACCCGTATTTTTTTGGTCACGAGGCCGGCGGGACCGTGGTCGAGGTGGGCAGTAACGTGCGTCGCTATAAGCCAGGAGACCGGGTCATCGCCTTTGCCTGGGTAGAGACTTATTCGGACTATTTTTTCGCCAAAGAGGAAGAGCTAGAACCCGCACCGACTCAGATGGACATGGATCTGGTTTCCCTCGGGGAACCGATAGGCTGTGCCGTCTTTTCGGGCCTCTGCTCCAAGGTGCAGCTCGGTGATACGGTTGCCGTCATCGGCATGGGATTCGCCGGCCAGGTGATTGCCCAGGTCGCGAAACAGAAAGGCGCGTACCAGGTGATCGGGGTGGACGTTGTTGACGGAAAGCTCAAGCTGGCGCAGAGCCTCGGTCTGGATCATGCTATCAACAGTTCTGAAACCGACCCGCTGACGGCAATCCTCGATCTGACCAACGGCCGGGGGGCGGACGTCGTCGTCGAGGTCGCCGGCACCGAAGAAGCGGTTCAGCTCTGCAACAATGCGGTCAAGCACAACGGTGTTCTGGTCTTTTACAGCTGGATAACCAGGGACGTCACCCTCAACATTTCGCGCTGGCACAATAATTCACTCGAAATCGTCAACACCGGACTCGTCCATCATGGCGTGCTGCAGCGACATATGTGGGTTCCCCAGGCGCTCAGGCCGGTGTTGCAGGGACAGATCAGGATTGAGCCGCTCATCACGCATCGGTTCGCCCTCGATGATATCGGTCAGGCGATGCAGACGGCGAACGAGGATCCCGCCGCCATAAAAGTAGTGCTGCGGCCATGACAGGTGCAGGAATGACTCGCGTTAACAGTCCTGATCGGAGCGACACATGACAGGTTTTTTCTATCGGCAGATGGCCAAAGCGGCCCAGCTTGAAGACGTAAATCCAGGTCAGATGATAAACCTGAAAGTTGATCTGGCCCTGGCCCACGATGGCAGCGGTCCGGAGATCCTGAGACTGTTCAGGACGGGCGGACGCCGCATCGCCGCCTGCAGCCGGGTCCTGATCACGCTTGATCATTGTTTTCCTGCTCCCACCATCGAGGACCGGATATTTCAACGTGACATTCATCACTTTGCCAAAGAAAACGACATCCGTCTCTACGAACATGGTGAAGGGGTTCTCCATCAGGTGGTCGCGGAAGAGGAATCTCTCTGGCCGGGAATGATCATCATCGGCTCGGACGGTCATGTCGCAACCGCCGGGGCCTTTGGTGCCATCGCCTTTTCCGTTTCACCCGCGGATTTTGTCGAGGCTGTCGGTGAAGGTGTTTATCGTGCTGCGGTACCTGAACAGGTGGTTATCTCTGTTGAAGGTCCTTTACGGCCGACGGTTCTGGCCAGGGACCTGGCCTTGCACCTGGCGTACCGCCACGGGAAAGAGCTGAAAAACAAAGCGGTGCTGCTGACCGGCAGTACCGTCGATGCACTGACGGTCAGTGAGAAAATGTCCCTTTGTAATTTCCTGCCGGAAAGCGGCGTCGCAACCGCTCTGGTACTTCCCCAGGGTGAGCGGGAAACGATCGCTATCCGGGTGAGTGGAGACGAGGTCGGGCCCATGCTTGTCGCTCCGGGAAATCCGGGTTCCATGAACTGCCCTGCTGTCTGGCCACCGGAGAAGATAACGGTGGCAATAGCCGGCGGCTGTTCGTCCGGAAGGCTTGACGATATGAAGATCATCGCGGAGGTTCTGGCAAAAAACGAGGTGCATCCGGACGTAACCTTCATTATAACCCCCGGATCAAAAAGTGTTATGGGGGCCATGGATAAACTTGAGATCTCGTCCACGCTGAGAAATGGGGGGGCGGTGATCATGCCGCCCGGCTGCGGCCCCTGTCCCGGAAAGCATTTTGGACTCCTGTGTGATGACGATACGGCGATAACCACGACGATACGCAACAATCCCGGAAGGATCGGGGCCGAGCATGCCCGGATATTTCTGGCATCGCCGCTTACCGTTGCCCTCTCCGCGGTAAATGGAGTGATCACGCAGCCCGGCAATTAGCTCTTGATGAAAATAGTGTAAAATAATAGAGGGTGGCTTTAATAATCAGGTCATTCAAACGCCCTGCATATTCAGTTGTTATAAACATAATTGAAAGGAGTATAACGTTATGACATCAAAAAGTGGACGCCATTTCCTGCAAATACCCGGCCCCAGCAACGTACCGGACAGGGTCCTGCATGCAATCGGCCACCCGACCATCGATCATCGGGGCCCGAAATTCAAGAAAATCTCCGAGGAAGTTCTGCTCGGTGTACGGCGGATATTCAAGACCTCGGGACCGGTAATCATCTTTCCGACCTCAGGTACCGGTGCCTGGGAGGCATCGCTGTTGAACACCTTGAGCCCGGGAGACAAGGTGTTGATGTTCGAGACCGGGCATTTTGCCACCCTCTGGTACAAGATGGCCATAAAGTTCGGGCTCGAGGTTGACTTTGTGCCGACCAACTGGCGTCACGGTGTCGATCCGCAGATCGTCGAAGAGAAGCTGCGCCAAGATACCGAACATAAAATAAAATCAGTCAACATCGTGCACAATGAGACGTCCACCGGCGTTGCCAGCAGGGTCGATGAGGTGCGGGCCGCTATTGATCGGGCCAAGCATCCCGCCCTGTTCATGGTGGATACGATCTCCTCGCTTGGCTCGATAGATTATCGCCACGAGGAGTGGAAGGTTGATGTGACCGTCGGCTGTTCGCAGAAGGGACTGATGCTTCCCCCGGGGCTCGGCTTCAATGCCATCAGCGACAAGGCGCTTGCCGCCTCGAAAAATAACGGTTTTGTCAGGCATTTCTGGGACTGGAACGATATGCTGAAGGCCAACGAGACCTTTTTCTACCCGTCCACACCCTGTACCAATCTTCTTTTCGGTCTGCGCGAAGCAATCCTGATGCTCGAAGAGGAAGGACTGGACAATGTCTTTGCCCGGCATGCCCGTTTCGGGGAAGCCACCCGCCGGGCCGTGCGGGCCTGGGGGTTGGAGGTGCTCTGCGAGGAACCGCTTGAGTACAGCGGGGTCCTGACGGCGGTGCTGATGCCGGAAGGAAAGAGTGCCGACGCTCTGCGCAAGGTCATCCTTGACAATTTCAACATGTCCCTCGGCAACGGTTTGGGAAAGATCGCCGACAAGGTCTTTCGCATCGGTCACCTGGGTGATCTCAATGAGCTTACCCTGCTCGGCACCCTTGCCGGTGTGGAAATGGGGCTGGAACTCGGCGGGATCAAACATAACAAAGGCGGTGTTGACGCGGCCATGCGCTACCTGTGTGAGACGGCGGCCTAGGGATTATCCGCTGCTTGGTGCAGATGTGGCCGGAGGGTTGAAGGTGCAGAATGATTGCTGTCATGGGCTGAAACATGTCCATGGCAGCACATTTATTCAAGCACCCCCTGTTTTAAGGGTTTTGTTTTTCGATATACTCTGTTGCTGACAGCTGTTGTCATAAAACAGGGGGAACTTCTATCCCTGTTTTATGAAAGTACGGTTAGAGGTACATCAGAAAGAGGATTTTCATGCAGGTTCAAGAAAGTACATTTGAGGTATTGGGTGGCCAGCTGGAAGGGGACATCCTGGACAGTGAGCTCAGCCGCTCACTGTATAGCAGCGGTGCATCGCTCTACCGCATCAAACCCCGGGCAATTGTACAGCCGCGCTCAAAGGGGGATCTCGTCAAAACGATCAGGTTCGCCAGCGAGCATAAAATCCCGATCACCGCCCGCGGCGGCGGCACGAGCCGGACGGGGAATGAACTGGGTGAGGGGATCCTGATCGATTTTAGCAAACATCTCAACCAGGTCATCGAATTTAACGCTGCAGAAAAGTG
>JAHEMX010000391.1 GCA_024643445.1 Desulfobulbaceae bacterium
GACCCCGCCGCAATCTGTATTGGTGAATTCTGGGCCAAGGACCGCTCCATCAGCGACCTGATTTTTTATATCGGCACCATGATTTCAGGCAGGGCTTTTTCAACCGACAACGCGTTTAATGAAGAAGCGGCGCAATGGTACAAGGAGCATGGTTCCCGATTGCCTTTTGACAAAGTTGACTTCTCCAAGGAAATCGGCAAGAAAGAAGAGTCCGGCGGACTCACCCTTGAATCAGAAGAGATCCCTGGTGTTGAACCAGCTTCTGAGACTGAGCAGATATCCCAGGCAGCAGCAGGAGAGCCCGACATTGGTGCCGGGACGAACGCTGCCAGGATAGATGCCGACAAACTCAAACTTCTGGCCAAGCAGCATCGCTATTTTGAGCTTGATAGTGAACTGAGCGCTCTGTCCCCTGAAAAGATAGGAGATATTGATTACAAACGTGATAATCTTTCCCGTCAGGCCGCAGCAGCATTGAAGCAGGCGCGTGATTTGTACGACGAAGGCAGCAATTACGAACACCAGGGCAATCCCGGCAGAGCCCTTGATGCCTTCAAAAAGGTGGCAGCGGCGGTTGCTGACTTTCCGGGAATTGAGGAAGATATCGAGCGCACAACCCAGGCCAAAGAACTCCTGGGGGACTGGAGCCTGACACCTGAACAACAGGAGGAGGAAGATACTGAGCCAGTTGCCGAAAATGGAGAAGAGCAGCCGTCTGCGCCAAAAGAAAGAAAAGAGATAAGAAAATCCGGCAGGATAAAACTGTTTGAAGACACCGCCCGCCAGACCTCCCGACTGATCCCCTATGTCGCTGGTATTGTCGCGCTCATGGTGCTGTCCACCGGAGGCATCTACTATTACCTGAACAGTATGCGACTGGACAAAGCCAGGGCGGAGTTCAGGGAATGCCAGGTGATTCTCAAACAGAACCGCTTCAAGGATGCCGAACGTCAGTGTGAAAATGCCATTGACGCCGCCAAGCAAGTCCAGTTTTTCAAGGCAAAAGCTCGTGAAGCGTTACTCGTCGAGATAAATGGACTGCTCAATGATGAAAGCCTGCAACAGGGACTTCTTGGAAACCTCCTCCTCGACGGCCAGTATCTGCCGAGGCAGGTGGTCAGGACGATAATGGCCTTCAAACATTTCATGGGCGAAGGCGACAAGTATTTTGCCACTGGCGACTGGGAGAAGGCTGCTTCCAACTACAACGAGGCGCTGAAGGTTTCCAATACACAGGAGGGGGTGGATGAGCAGCTTGTTTTTGCCGTCACGGAAAACCAGAAGATCTCCCAGTTTAATATCCTTCTGAGATCGGGCAACGAATTCATCAAGCGCGGAAAATGGGTCCTGGCAACCAAAGATCTGGAACAGGCTCTTGAACAGGTGAAGAACATCACCATTGAAAACAAGGCCGAAACGATCGATTCAATTACCGCCAAACTTGCCGATATTGCCCTGGCAACAGCCAAGCAACAGGGCATCAGTGCTTTTGATGATGGACAATATGACAAAGCGGTTGCCTATTACAAGGAGGCGCTTGATACCGCTAAGAAAGCCTACCAGCCGGATGATCCGGTTGTTAAAGAGCTCAAGGAAATGGTTGTTAAAGCCGAGTTGTATGAAACGATCAAGTCCGGCAGAGACTCATTCAACGGAGCCGACTGGGACCAGGCCATCAACCTGTATGAAAAGGCAATCAGCATTCTGGAAAGCAACCGCGATTTACTGACCCAGGCAAACACCGACGAGAACAGGAAGAAACTTGCCCGGATCATACTGCAGACGTCTATCATCAGAGACAAGCAGGGTGCGGCGCAAGCGTTAAAGGAACACCGTTATCTGACGGCCATTGAGAAACTGCAATCAATTCTTGAGACTATCAGTCGAAGCGAATTCGGGAAGGAAATTGAATTTGCATCCGTGGCAGACGAGACCAGGACTGCGATCAAACAGGCTGAGACAGAAATGTTGCTGGCTGACAAGATAGCCTACCTGGAAAACAATTTCAAAGAACTCTTCACCAGGCACTATACCGCATCCCCGGCTGAATCGCTGACTGAGCCGAAAGTCGTTTTCGAAAAACGGCTGGGAGACAAACTTCTGTTCCGGCTCGAATGTATTGAAGTTGGTCGAGGTCGGCCATTGAGGCTGATCATGAGATACATTCATGACCTCAAAACGGGTACCTGGAACTTCTATAGCGGTACTGATTAGGGTCGGGGGCCAGGACCCGCTTCTTTTCTATCGCGCGGTCTCCTATCTCTCTAATCTGGCCCGCACTGCGGATCACCGGGCAAATGCATGCTTATCTCCGCAAACATCCCCTCTTCCCTCAAACAAGGAACCTGAACTCCCCTTTACCAAGAAGATCATGGAGGTGCAGTATTCCGGCCAGACGCCCATCCGACCCCGTTACCGGCAAGACGGTTATCTCATGCTGCTGCATGATGCTCAGTGCGTCAACGGCCTGTTTGCTGGTCATGATGGTGACTGGTTTTTCCGTCATAACCGACCGTACTTTCGTTGATAATAGATCCAGGTTGTCGGCCACATAGCGCCTCACATCGCCATCGGTCACAATGCCGTCAACCGAACCATCCGCTCCGGTTACGATGACGGCGCCAAGATTTTTCCGGTTCAACTCTTCAATCGCCTCTCGAACCGAAACACCGTTTACAACGCGTGGAACCGAATCACCGGTAAGCATGACCTCCTCAACCTTTACTTTGAGTCGCGCCCCCAGACTGCCGGCTGGATGATTGCTTCGAAAATCAGCTTCCTTAAACTGGTTACGCCTCATTAGAACAACAGCCAACGCATCTCCCAGCGCCAGGGTGGCCGTTGTGCTCGCCGTAGGAGCCAGGCCCAGCGAACAAGCCTCCTTCGGAACCGATATATCAAGAATCACATCGGCAGCTGTTGCCAGCGTCGATGAAACATTTCCAGTCATGGCAATGAGAACCTTGCACCGGTGCTTTAAACTGCCGAGCAGGACATTGAGTTCAGCCGTTTCGCCGGAGTAGGAAATAGCCATGACGACATCACTGTCCTGGACCATACCGAGATCCCCGTGCATTGCCTCAACCGGATGCAGGAAAATTGACGGCGTTCCGGTACTATTGAGTGTCGCCGAAATCTTCTGACCAATGATACCGGATTTGCCAATTCCGGTAATAATGAGCCGGCTCGGGCAGTTACGTATAAGAGTAACGGCCTGAAGGAACTCCGCACCTATCCGCTGACGAACTGCCGCCAGTCCCTCCTCCTCAATCAACAACACTTCACGCGCTTCTTCAATAGACATACGCTACCCTGTTCTATGGTAGAATCCGGCAAGAGAGAAACTTCCGGAATTTTTCCTGCATGTACCTGATTAATGATTACCATGCTAAACACTAAACATCTGATCGGCAAAAAACCGGCGACCAGAACCTGATGGCGCAGATAAACAGCTGCGCCGATGGCATTGTACCTTGTTTCATCCCGTTACTGCAGAAATTTTTATTGATTAATCGTAAAAGAACTCTTTGCCCTTGACAATCAAGACCAATAGACTTCAAATGCGCGATTGACCGCAGCAGGAGCATTGCAGAGAACCGTTTTTATTCTTAGCCTATTATTTCACCAGTAGACAAATTCGATCAAGGAGTAGCTATGTCACAATATCTTTTCACCTCTGAATCCGTCTCAGAAGGACATCCCGATAAAGTTGCCGATCAGATCTCGGATGCGATTCTTGACGCCATCCTTGAACAGGATAAATATGCACGGGTTGGTTGTGAAACTCTTGTCACTACCGGCATGGTGCTCATTGCCGGAGAAATAACCACTTCAGCCTGGGTCGATATGCCGAAAGTGGTGCGCCAGACTATCAAGGGAATCGGCTACAACTCATCTGATATGGGATTTGACTGGCAGTCCTGCGCTATCCTTACCTCGATTGATAAGCAGTCCTCAGATATAGCCCAGGGCGTCAACGAAGGTACGGGCGTCGATCTTGAGCAGGGAGCCGGCGACCAGGGCCTGATGTTCGGCTATGCCTGCAGTGATACCGAGATGTTTATGCCGATGCCCATCTATTATGCGCACAAGCTGACGAAACGTCAGGCGGAGGTGCGGAAATCGGGTCTGCTGCCGTGGCTCCGGCCCGATGCGAAAAGCCAGGTTACCGTTGAATATATTGACGGCGTGGCCAGGCGAATCGATGCCGTCGTTCTATCGACACAGCACGGCCCTGAGATAGA
>JAHEMX010000392.1 GCA_024643445.1 Desulfobulbaceae bacterium
AGTCAATGAGGCCCTGTTATTTGACCGTGAACCGGCCAGAGGCTTTCGGCTCAACATCGCCGCCGGAACGGCGGTTCGGTTTGAGCCCGGCCAGGAACGGGAGGTGGAACTTGTGGCCTATGGCGGTGCCAGGAAGGTATACGGTTTTAACGGTAAAATAATGGGTCCATTGGAGGGCTGAGGAGATGGCTGCAATCTCAAGAAGGGCGTATGCGGAGATGTTCGGGCCGACCACCGGTGACAAGATTCGTCTCGGTGACACGGAACTCTTTGCCGAGGTGGAGAAAGACTATACCGTCTACGGCGAGGAGGTGAAATTCGGCGGCGGCAAGGTGATCCGCGATGGCATGGGACAATGCCAGGAGTGCGGCGACCGGGTCGCCGATCTGGTTATCACCAACGCAACCATTATCGATCATGGCGGTATCATCAAGGCCGACATCGGTATCAAGGACGGCCGGATTGCCGGTATCGGCAAAGCCGGTAATCCGGACATCCAGCCGGGGGTCACGATCCTGGTCGGGCCGGGCACCGAGGTCATCGCCGGCGAAGGATCGCTGGTCACGGCAGGGGGTGTCGATTCGCACATCCATTTCATCTGTCCGCAGCAGGTGGAAGAGGCGCTGATGTCCGGAGTTACGACGATGCTCGGCGGCGGAACCGGCCCGGCTACCGGAACGAATGCGACCACCTGCACGCCGGGCGCCTGGAATATTCAGCGCATGCTGCAGGCATCAGACGATCTGCCGATGAATCTGGGTTATCTCGGCAAGGGAAACGCCAGCCTCACTCCCGCCCTGGAAGAGCAGGTGCTGGCCGGGGCCATGGGACTCAAACTCCATGAAGACTGGGGGACAACGCCCGCGGCGATTGATGCCAGCCTGCAGGTTGCTGAGAAGTATGACATCCAGGTCGCGATCCATACGGATACACTGAATGAATCGGGATTTGTGGAAAAAACCATTGCGGCGTTCAAGGGCAGAACTATCCACACCTATCATACTGAAGGCGCCGGTGGAGGACATGCCCCTGACATTATCAAGGCCTGCGGTCTGGCAAATGTGCTGCCGTCCTCGACCAACCCGACAAGACCGTATACCGTGAACACGGTGGCCGAGCACCTGGATATGCTGATGGTCTGTCATCATCTTGACAGCAAGATCGCCGAAGATGTGGCCTTTGCCGAGTCCCGTATCAGGAGGGAAACCATTGCGGCTGAAGACATTCTCCATGACCTCGGGGCCTTTTCGATGATCGCTTCCGATTCCCAGGCCATGGGCAGGGTCGGTGAGGTCATTATCCGAACCTGGCAGACGGCGCACAAGATGAAGGTCCAGCGTGGAAGCCTCTCCGGTGAAAAGGGTGACAACGATAATCTGCGGATCAGGCGCTATATCGCCAAGTACACGATCAATCCGGCCATAGCGCATGGTATCTCGCACGAGGTTGGTTCGGTCGAGGTCGGTAAGCTGGCCGATCTGGTTCTCTGGAAACCACAATTTTTCGGAGCCAAACCCGATCTGATCATCAAGGGAGGAATGATTGCGGCTGCGCCGATGGGTGATCCCAATGCTTCCATACCTACTCCCCAGCCAGTGCACTATAGGCCCATGTTCGGTGCATTGGGCGGCAGTCGCCATGCAACCAGCATGACCTTCGTTTCAAAAGCAGCCTTAGATATCGGCATTGCCGAGCAACTTGATCTGAAGTCGCTGATCGGGGTGAGCCGCGGGTGTCGGCTGATTGGCAAAAAAGACATGGTTTTGAACAATTATCAGCCCAGGATCGAGGTTGACCCCCAGACCTATGAGGTTCGTGCCGATGGAGAGCTTCTTGTGTGTGAACCGGCCCTTGTGCTGCCCCTGGCTCAGCGTTATTTCCTTTTTTGAGCGGTATTTACAAGGAGACATCTGCAACCATGCATGAGTTTATAGCCAAAGTGCAGGACAACCTTCATCCACCCATTACCAGCCTGACGCTGCCCTATGAACTCCGGCAGAAGAGTCGGCAACGGGTGAACCTCGATAACGGAGAAGAGGCCGCGATTTGTCTGGCAAGGGGCACCTGCTTGTATCATGGCGATCTGCTGACTACTGAAAAAAAGATTTTGGTGAGGGTGGTGGCTGCCGATGAGCTGCTTTCGGTTGTGCATTGTGAAGACCCGCTGCTTTTTGCCCGGGCCTGCTATCACCTCGGCAACAGGCATATACCGTTGCAGATCGACAGCAATCGTCTTGCCTTTCTGCATGATCACGTACTCGATGATCTGCTGCACGGCCTGGGGCTATCGGTTTCGCAGCGTGTCGCCCACTTTGAACCCGAAGCCGGTGCCTATGGCGTAAGAGCGGGGCATCACCATGAACACTGATGTGCAACCCTCGTTGCGACTGTTTCAACTCATCAGTCCCTCTCTGCCCACCGGTGCCTTTACCTATTCGCAGGGACTGGAATGGTGTGTTGAGTCCGGCATGATAAGAGACAGGATGAGTCTGCGTGAGTGGCTCGCTTCGCTCCTCTATAGTGCTCACCTCGAACTTGAGATTCCATTGTTAAAACGGCTCTATCAGGCAAGCCGTGCCAGGGATCTGCTCCGTTTCACTTCCTGGTGTGACTTTCTGGTCGCCAGCCGGGAAACTGCGGAACTCAGGGACGAGGAAAAAAATCGCGGCCGGGCCATGGCACGCATTCTTGGTGATCTTGATAAAGAAATCCCGGACGAGTGGCTTGCTGTCGCCGCAATGAGCCAGGCCGCTGGTTTTGCACTGGCTGCGGCCAGCTGGCAGATTGACCTGACAACCGCCTCCCTGGGTTATACCTGGAGCTGGCTTGAAAACATGGTGATGGCAGCGGTAAAAACGGTGCCCCTGGGGCAGACTGCCGGCCAGCAGATATTGTCTGATCTCACCATCTTGTGCGGTGAAGTAGTGAAAGGTGGACTGGTGCTGGAAGATGAAGAAATCTGCGGTTCCTGTCCGGCTTTTGCCATTGGCTCGAGCCTCCATGAAACACAATTCACCAGGCTTTTCAGATCATAGCCTGTCAGGGAGATAGAGATGAAGAAGGAACCTTTAAGAATTGGGATCGGGGGTCCTGTCGGCTCAGGGAAGACAGCTCTGATCGAGGTGCTCTGCAGACGTTTGCGCAGCACCTATGAAATTGCTGTGGTGACCAATGACATCTATACCAGGGAAGATGCGAAGTTTCTTACTTCACGGGAAGCGTTGCCTTCAGATCGCATCATCGGCGTGGAGACGGGCGGGTGTCCGCATACGGCAATCAGGGAAGATGCCTCAATGAATCTCGCGGCCATTGATGATTTCTGCAGGCGCTTCCCCGCCCTTGATATAATCTTTGTCGAAAGCGGCGGTGATAACCTCAGCGCCACCTTCAGTCCTGAACTTGCCGATCTGGCTATTTACGTGATCGATGTCTCGGCCGGGGACAAGATTCCACGAAAAGGCGGACCGGGTATCACCAAATCCGACCTGCTGGTCATCAACAAGATAGACCTCGCGCCGCTGGTAGGAGCCTCCCTCAAGGTCATGGAGTCAGACAGCAGAAAAATGCGGGGAAGCCGGCCTTTCGTCTTCAGCAACATGAAAACCGAGCAGGGGCTTGCTGAGATAATAGCATTTATTGAGCGGGAAGGGATGCTTGACAACTGAAATTTTCGAGCGGTTCTGATGAGCGGATATATTTCTGGAATCAAAAACTATCTATCGATGTTGTTTATTTCGCTCCTGCACGAATGTGCATGATTTCTCTTCGGGATGTTCACGTTTGCAGTTATGCCTGGAATCTCAATTGTTTGCGTTAATCAACGACTTTTCCTGATGAATTTGCGATTTTTAAAATCAGATTGACGGACTGATTTATTGATTGTATACATGTATACAGGAATACAATTGAGAGATAATGCCATTCATAGTGTGGGCGGTTTTCAGCGACTGAAAAGCGAGCCTGGTGTCGGTTGCAAAGAAACAAACTTCGAAACAAAGGATACTGAGATGGGCGTTGAGCTGTTGGGGGAACTGGTTAAGACTCCGCGAACGATGGCCGAGCAGGTTTACGATCTGCTGCGGGAGAGAATTCTGCAACAGGAGTTGATGCCGGGCGAGCGATTGCTTGAAATAGCTGTTGGTGAATCACTCAAAGTAAGCAGGACTCCGATCAGAGAAGCGTTCCGATTATTACAGCAGGATGGCCTGGTGGAGCGTATACCGCAGGGCGGCGTTCG
>JAHEMX010000393.1 GCA_024643445.1 Desulfobulbaceae bacterium
AAGTCAGAATCAATATCACGTGCGGTGATAACCTTGTCGTAGCTGTTTCTAAAATCATTCATAATGACACCTGCAAGCTATATTCAGTCAGTACCTGTTGGTAGTGGCCGAGAATTTAAAGTGACGAAATGCAGCATCTTGTACCGCGTATGGTGCACAAAAACCGGCGTTTCTAATCTATCGCAAGACAATTTACAAGCTTTATCTATCGTCTCGCGCCAAAAGAGTGGAAAATTTCCGCGGCAAGGATGCCCTTCGTTATCCCGATCTTTGCGCCTAATTTATGACACATTGTGGCATCGTCAAGAGTCGGAGCGCCTCTTTTTTTAAAAAAAACAAAAATAATTACTATCGGGAAAAAGTCTGCTTTATTATAACATACTGATATGAAGTACTTTAATCAGTTTTGTTGACAGTTGTCGAGATATCATTTACCCTATGGTAAACGTTTACTTTTTCCGATGAAGGAGAAACCTGTGTCGAAGATCCATGATGTCGCCCGCCGGGCCAATGTTTCAATCGCCACCGTGTCGCGCGTGCTTAATTCAGCCGACCACAAGGTGAGCAGTGAAACTGCCGAGAAGGTCCGGCAGGCGATCAAAGATCTCGACTATCGGCCGAATGCGCTCGCTCGAGCCCTGCAGATGAAAAAGACGATGACCATCGGTGTCATCATTCCGGATATCTCCAATCATTATTATGCTGAAATCGTTCGCGGAATCCAGAGTGTAGCCGATCGGGAAGGGTATAACATCATTCTGCAGAACACCGAGAGGAAACCAGATCAGATTGTCAAATCCATCTATCTGCTCAGGGAAAAAATCGTTGACGGCATTATCTTCAGCGGCGGCACCATCAACGGTTATGAACCCCTCTCCGCGCTGAAGGAGCTGCGGGACCGGGTCGTCGTCATTGGCCGGCATGATGTCAATTTCCCGGCCATCATGGTCGATAATATCGCCGGGGCAACGCTTGCGGTAGAGCATCTGGTTGCCGTCGGGCATCGGGAAATCGGGTTTATCAGCTGGTCGGAAAATTCTACCACTGCCATGGATCGTTTGAGCGGGTACCGGAGTGCTTTGGCACAGAACAGCTGCCACTTTGAGCCATCCCTTATCCGTCAGGGAAAGCTGACGCCTGAAAGCGGCTACGAACAGGCCAAGGTTTTGCTCGCACAGAGAAAAAAGCCGACAGCAATATTTGCCGGCAACGATCTTATGGCGTTCGGTGTCATCTTCGCCGCCATCGAAATGGGGATGCGTGTGCCCGAGGATCTGGCCGTTATCGGCTTCGACAATATTCCGCTGAGTTCATTTTTTGTTCCATCGCTGTCCACCATCGAAGTTCCCATGTTTACCCTCGGTTCTGATTCGATGGAGACTTTAGTAAGTCTCATAGCTGGGCAAAAAATCTCAAGAATCAAGATACATAAGACGAATATTGTGGTCAGGCAATCAACGATTGGAAAAGAATATTTCTCGTTGACAAAAGAAGACCGTTAGTTTAAAAAATCGTGGTAAACGTTTACAGGGTGCTGCTCGGCTAGCCGTCAACAGCCGCCCCGATTTACAATGTAAACGTTTACTGATTCGGCAATCTTGTGAAAATTTAAGTGGTAAAACGAATTGGCTGGCAAACCTTTGCTGGTCAAAACTCACTAAGGAGGAAACGATGGCACGAAGAAAAAGTTATAACACGTTCGAGATGAGCTACGACGAAGTGGCTGAACACATGAAAACCAATGATACGATCATCATCCCGATGGGGTCCAACGAGAAACACGGTTCCCACGTTATCCTCGGGACAGATACGGTCACCGCCATGGGTGTTGTGAAAGTCGCCGCACCGTTGGCCGAAACCCTGCACACGCCTGTTATTCCGGTCGGTTATTCTCCCCATCACATGGGCCGCATTGGCGAGGGAACCGGTACCCTGACCTTTTCCGGTTCGACCTATCGGAAAATTGTCTATGAGCTCGGCATGTCCATGATTTATCATGGCTACAACAAACTTGTCTTTGTCACCCACCATGGCAGTAACTCAAAGGTCGTTGACGAGGTACTGAGAAAACTGCGTTATGAAACCGGCTGTTTCTGCTGCTGGTTCAAAACACCGACCGAGCGCACCATGGCCATTGGCGGCCAGATCTGGACCGGACCTCCGGAAGACACACCGGGCTGGCATGCGGGAGAGCTTGAAACCAGCACCGTATGGGCCTATGACGAAACCCTGATGGCAATGGACAAGGCGAGAAAAGACAGAACCCATGCACCGGCTTTCATGGGACCAAAATTCTCCAAAAAAGACGGCACCGGACACGTTGAATTCATGGGCGCGGAAAACACCTGGGTACCCATGGAGCATCATGAGTACAACGACTCGGCAACGATCGGTGACCCCTTCGCCGGTTCCAAGGAAAAGGGCGAGAGGTATTTTCAGGTCGCCGGAGAGGCGCTTGCCGCCCTCATAGAGGAAGTAAAGAAATTCGACGTCAAAGTCACCGAGGCAGGCAGAGAACGAGCCAGTCTCGCCAGGGTCTAGGCAGCAGGTAGTGCCAGATAATCCTCCAGGGACCGGGTGTGTGCGGATTCGTTCACACCCGGTCCTGACGGGATTGAGTAAAAATGAAACCTTCAAAGCGCGTCATGCCTGACAAGAATATTGCTCTCATCGGGACGCTGGATACAAAGATAGAATCTTTTGTATTCATGGCAGACGTCATCAAAGGCCTCGGGTGCAAACCCATTCTGATAGATGTCGGTGCCTTGACTGCTCCCGGCAGCTCCGCTGATTTCCCCAATGAAGCGGTTGTTGCCGCTGCCGGGGCAAGCCTCGGCGAGCTTGTTGCCGCCGGAAAACGGGATGAGATCATGCGTGTCATGGGCATTGGCGCCGCCCGTGTCTTACAGAATCTTTTACTGGAGCACCGGCTGGATGGTGTTATCGGCGCCGGCGGCAACCAGGGGACAGCCATCGCCGCCATGGCCATGCGCAGCATGCCGATCGGCCTGCCGAAATGTCTGGTTTCAACGGTCGCCTCTGGAAACATGCGGCCTTATGTGGGTCATAAAGATATCAATGTCGTGTTTTCCGTGGCCGATCTGGTTGGCCGGCCAAACACTGTTTCCCGAGCGATTCTTCGAAATGCGGTATGTTCGGTAATAGGAATGGCCGAGCACGGAGAGCCGATTTCCATTGTCGGTGAAAAAAGCACCATCGCCTTGAGCGCTCTTGGAAACACCGAACCGGCTGCACATCGTATCACCGAGTTGCTGACGGGAAAAGGCTACGAGGTGATTACCTTTCATGCCTCCGGTGCGGGGGGCTCCGCCATGGAGGAGTTGATTGAATCCGGCGTGTTTGCCGGGATCATCGATCTGACCCCGCATGAACTCTCGGAAGAAGTGGTTGGCAAGGGGGCGTATGTTCCGGTCGTGCCGGGTCGCATGCAGGCTGCCGCACGGGCGGGCATTCCTCAGGTGGTTTCCACGGGGGCTCTGGAATATCTCTGTTTCGGACCCTGGGAGTCGATTCCCACGTCCATGCGTTCGAGAAAGATCTACATGCACAACCCATATAACGCGAATGTAAAAGTCACCCAGAAAGAGATGTCCGAGGTCGGCAGAGTTATGGCCGAAAGACTTAATCAAGCGACCGGACCGGTGACGGTTCTGGTACCGCAGCGAGGGTGGTCCACCTATGGCAGCAAGGGCGGCGCCTTTTATGATCCAAAAGGCTACCGGCTTTTGCTGACGAGTTTGAAAAGAGATCTCAGGCGAGACATTGAATACCAGGAGGTTGACCGGCATATCAATGAACCGTTGTTTGCTGATTGCTGTGTCGAGACCCTGCTGCGATTGCTTGAAAGCAGATAACGCAAGCGATACCCGTTCGCTGTAGAGATGCCCGACGGTTTCCCCTGTTTTGTAGTCCTGGTCGGAGCGCTTTCTTGATGAGTTTCCAGGTCTGTGCCGGACCGGAGAGCTGAAAAGGAAAACACTTTGCAAGGAAGTTGGCACAATGTAGTATTGATGTGGTGGAAATAGCGACTGGTTTTGTCGCGTCGTGATTGATACGTTACAAAGATTACTTGTTACTAATAGATGGAGGAAACATGGAGAATTTTTCGATCTACCGCTATATGAAACTGGGTATCGTTCATTTCAAGGCATTTCCCGAAATTGTGCGAGGCGAAGGGCCGATTGTTGAATCGCTGCGGAGTCTTGTCGAAG
>JAHEMX010000394.1 GCA_024643445.1 Desulfobulbaceae bacterium
TAACTGATAAATTATTGAAAATATAGGATAAAATGGTGTTCTTCAGGTGTCTGGTCAGTATCCGACAGTAGTGCGTTACTGCCACACATCTGTTGCAACAGATGTGTGGCTCTGGTCTGCCCTCGAGCCTTTGCCGGTTGAAACCTTGATCCTATCCACCATTAAGCGTGCTTCGGTTTGAGTAAAAATCTGGTAAGCATCGTTTTGCAGCACAGAAGTGAACGCAAAAAAGTGCTGTACCAGTATGGTCGGCTTCTTAAAAAATATGCAGCTGTCACCTTTGAAAATGATCAGTTAATTCAATGATATTTTGCGGTTATCCTGTTGCGAAATCAGGGCCGGCAATGTCCGGCAGAAGCCACTTCCCGCCTCAGAGAAAAAGTATCTTCATTTTTCTTGAATTAATAATTGTTTTTCTGAAATTTTGATTTATATAGTCGCTCTTAAAGCACCTGCACTTCTTGTCGGAGTGCAGGACGATGAATGAACCTCTTTTTATTCTGGAGTTCTCCCCTCATGTTATATCCACCTGAACTAGGCAATGATCCATTGTTTCCTCGGGCTGAGGATTTCTCAGTTATTTTCAAAGACAAGCAGACGGGCAGGGGAGTTATCTCCTATCGCTCCTTTAAAAAGGGCGAGGTTCTTGCCAAGATAGCGAAAAACCCGGTGGACGATATCAGACAGCACACGTTGCAGTTGAGCCAAACAAGTCACAATTTCGATCCCTATTTCTCCGGTTATTTCCTGCACTCCTGTGCCCCGAACGTTTCGGTCGACATGGAAAAGATGACCGTCACCGCCTTGCAGGACATCGCAGCGAATAGCTATCTCTACATGGATTATGCCGAGACTGAAGATTACCTGTTCAAGCAGTTTCCCTGTTCCTGTGGCGCGGAAAATTGCCGGGGCTGGATCACCGGCAGCCTTGAACTGCCCTATCGTAATAAAGGATCAAGAAAATCCCGTCTCGTTCGACCGGAGTTCATGGGGTTGTCGGCGAGTATCGGATGAAGTCGGGTCCAGCTTCCGAGTGGTGGCAGAGAGGCGATCTCTGCTATCACCGGCAGGAACTGCATTTTGCCGGACACCGGGTGGCCGATCTTGCCGGGCAGTTCGGTACGCCTGCCTTTGTCTACTCCGCTGAACGGGTCAGGGAAAATATCGAGCGGGTGAAGAAGGCCCTGGTCACCATCGCTGGCCAGCCGCAGCACCGGTTGTATTATGCCATGAAAGCCAACCGCTTTGTCCCCTTGCTGCGTTTTCTTAAACAGACCGGATTGTGCGGCATTGACGCCTGTTCACCGGCTGAGGTCGAACATGCTGTCGGTTGCGGCTTTGCACCGGGTGACATTTCCTTTACCGCAACGAGTCTATCGCAGAAAGATTTGGACGCGCTGACAAGCTATGACGGCCTGCTGTTTAACGCCGATTCACTGCATGCTATTCGCGAATGGGGCAGAAGAAAACCCGGATCGGAGATAGGTATTCGTATCAATCCGGCAGCAGGGGTCAGCCGGGCGAGTAATGAATTACTGCAGTATGCAGGTCCCAGGACCACCAAGTTTGGTATTTTCAGGGAGCAGTTTTCAGAGGCGCTGGAACTTGCTGCATCCTTCGGCCTGACTGTTCGAAGAATTCATTTCCACACCGGTTGCGGTTATCTCACCGGACAACTGGCCCAGTGGCAGGCGGTACTTGAAAAATGTCTGTGGTTTGTCGATCAGGTAGCAACCGTGCGACGGGTAAACATTGGCGGTGGCCTGGGCGTTCCCCACGTTGCCTCCGACCAGCCGCTTGATCTCACAAAATGGGCGGCGATTATCAGGACCTGTTTCACCGATCGGAATCTGGCGGTCGATGCGGAACCGGGTGACTACCTGGTCAAGGATGCAGGGCTGCTGCTCCTCGGCATCACCTATATGGAAAAGAAACAGGACACCCGCTTCCTCGGGGTTGATGGCGGCTTTAACATCGCTCCGGAGCCTGCCTATTACCAACTGCCTTTTCAGCCGGTGCCGCTTATTACTGGCGACCCGGACAGGCGCCTACCCTTTCATGTGGCGGGAAACATTAACGAGGCGCTTGATGTCTGGTCTGAAAATATCCTCCTTCCCGATATGGCAGAGCAGCACTATCTTGCCTTGATCAATGCCGGTGCCTATTCTTCTTCCATGGCTTCCAATCACTGCATGCGCGGTGACTTCAAGGAGCATCTGCTCCTCCAGTAAATGGAAAACAGCAGGATCTCAGGATTTCCTGAAATCCGGTACGGGTCGTTTGAGATTTCTTCATTCTTCCTTTCTTTTTTAAAATAGCCATACGGGAAGGAGAGTGATAGAAAAAATAGCTTCACTCTGTTTGTTTGCCGGATACGTAAAAGGTTCATCAGTGAAACGTGTTTGCCGCAACCTTTGAGGATGATGAATGAAAGGAGATACGATGGACGAATTCATAACGCTGACCTATAACGGAAAAGAAATAAAGCTGCCGGTGATTACCGGGAGCGAAGGAGAAAAAGCCATTGATATCTCCACCTTGAGGGCCGAGACCGGATTCATCACCCTTGATCCCGGTTATGGCAACACCGGCAGCTGTCTGAGCGCTATAACCTTCATGGATGGAGAAAAGGGTATCCTGCGCTATCGGGGTATACCCGTTGAACAGCTGGCGGAAAAGGCTTCATTCAAGGAGACCGCCTACCTGCTGATCAACGGAAGGCTTCCCAACCGGGAGGAGTTGACCCGGTTTTCGGTGATGCTCAACGACAACAGCCTGGTGCATACCGATTTGAAGGCCTTCTACCAGAATTTTCCCCGGGCATCCCATCCCATGGGCATCCTGTCCTCCATGGTCAATGCGATGAAGAGCTTTTACCCGGAACTCGATACGCTGGAAGAGGAGATCAACATCACCATGACCCGGTTACTGGCCAAGGTGCGTACCATGGCCGCTATGTCCTATAAAATTTCCCGGGGGCATGAGATCGTTTTACCCCGGCCGGATCTGACCTATTGTGAAAACTTCCTCAACATGATGTTTGACACCCCGGTAAGATCCTATGAGATGAAACGGGAGGTGGTCAATGCCCTGAGAGTGTTCTGGATACTCCACGCCGACCACGAGCAGAATTGTTCCACCTCCGCCGTCCGCATGGTGGGCAGCGCCCGTGTCAACCTGTACGCTGCCATCTCTTCAGGGATAGCAGCCCTCTGGGGACCACTGCACGGGGGAGCCAATCAGGCGGTCATTGAAATGCTCACTGCTATTCAAAAAGATGGCGGCAATTGTGCAAAAGCCATCGAGCGGTCCAAGGACAAAAATGATCCGTTCCGGCTCATGGGATTCGGCCACCGGGTGTATAAAACCTATGACCCGCGGGCCAAGATCATGAAGAAGATGTGTGATGAACTGCTGGAATCGATGCACATCAATGATCCGCTCCTCGATTTGGCAAGAGAGCTTGAAGCGTTTGCGTTAAAAGATCCTTATTTTGTCGATCACCATCTCTACCCCAATGTTGATTTCTACAGTGGGATCGTTTTGCGGGCCATCGGTATCCCGACCAAAATGTTCACCGTGATGTTTGCCATAGGCCGGCTGCCCGGATGGATTGCCCAGTGGAAAGAAAGCATGGACGACCCTAAGTGGAGGATCAGTCGTCCCCGCCAGATTTATACGGGAAGCCTGAAATATGATTACGTTCCCATTCATGCCCGCTAAGGAGTAGGACAAAGTCAGGGTCTTGTTGACAATCAGGCACCGGTGAGACCGGAGATGAACGGTTTTCCGGTCGAGTCCCGGGATTTGCCCGTCGCCGGCCCGTCATTCAAGAGCGATCACCGAAAGATCAATATTGTACTCTTTGATTTTTCGATACAGTGTGGAGCGGTCAATACCGAGCAGGCGTGCAGCTTTCGCCTTGTTTCCCCCGCATCTGTCCAAGGTGTGCAGAATTTGGACAGCAACCTGGTCCAGGCTTTCCTGTGCGGGGGGCGCGGGCTCTTTTTCTGTCTCTGACGAGGCGCCGAAGTCAGCTTTTTTGTCCTGATCACCTGAGTCCTTAGCGGATCCTTTGAGCAGGTCCTGCGGCAGATCATCTATTGAAATGGTAACACCCCGGCAAAAGACAACGGCGCGTTCCACGATGTGTTCGAGTTCTCTTACGTTTCCAGGCCAGCGATATGATTTGATGACGGCCAGGGCATTGTCCGAGAAAC
>JAHEMX010000395.1 GCA_024643445.1 Desulfobulbaceae bacterium
ATCCGGCTCTTTTCTGTTGACAGGAAAGAGGCTATACAATACAAATGGACAGACAGGTAAAACCGGTAAGACCAATTTTCCGTTTCGTCAATAACTCCACGCCGGAAGCGGTATCTGCTTCGGGCGGTGAAGATCGTGAATGAATTTAATCAGAAAGGAGAGGGAACCCATGAAACTTTGTTTTAACGCCGGTCCGCAACCGATGGAAGAGTATTTCGCCTTTGCCCATGAAAACGGGTTTCCATGGATGGAATTGAGCTGCAATAATCCGAACAATTTCCTGAACAAGTGGAACCCCGGACGGATCGACGGCATCAAACGGCTCAGGGACAAGTACGGCCTGCGTTACGGGCTTCATTCCGCCTCCTTCGTCAATGCCGCGGAGATCGAGCCGACGGTGAAGGTTGCCGCACAGCAGCACCTGCTTGAGTACGTCAAGCTCGCCCACGCCCTGGAGGCCGAATATATTGTTCTTCACTTCGGTTATCATTTCAGCCTGTTCATGGATGAGGTCTTCCGCTGTCTGATTGATACCTATAAGCCGGTCGTCGAACTGGCCGAGAAATTCGAGCTGCCGATCGGCATCGAAAACATGAACAAGATGCACGAGGACTGCGAAGTTGCCTATCTCGGTGTTACGCCGGAGGAGTTGGCCCGGGTGTTTGATGCGATACCGTCCAGCTACTTCGGTCTGACGCTGGACATCGCCCATGCCAGCCTGCTGCCGGGCGGTGTAAATCCCTTTATCGATCGTTTCCCGGACAGGATAGTCAGCACCCATGTCAGCGATAACGACCTGGTGCTCGATCATCACCTGCCGGTGGGCGAGGGCAAGATTGATTTCAAGCCGATTTTTCAGCGGCTGATCGATGTCGATTTCAAGGGCACGCTCAATATCGAGCTGCCGCGCAGCAATGAAGACCGGTTGCTGAGCAAGAAGCGCCTGGAACCGATCCTGGCAGAGCTTGGCGTTCTGGAAGCAGCCCTGCGGCCCTGACCGGGCAGCACCGAAATGGTTCGGACATTCAAGGGATAAGACGATATGGCTCCTTTCGGGAAAATGCCCTTTGCCAAATACAAGAGCAAAGGTGCCATTATTGCAGAACAGATACTGAAGAATATCGAGTCCGGCGAGTATCCTGCCGGATGCAGATTGCCTGCTGAGAGGACCATATCGGAGCAGATGGGAGTCAGCCGGCCCTCTGTTCGGGAGGCCGTCAGCGCCCTGCAGATAATAGGTATTATCGAGAGCCGCCCCGGTGATGGCAACTATGTCGCAGAACTCCTGGATTTTGGCGGCCTCTCCTACAAGCTGCAGAATATTTTTGACGAGAGCGACAGTCCCTACGAGATCCTGCAGGCCCGCAGGGTCTTTGAAACAGGCGCCGTTCGTCTGGCCATTGAAGCGGCGACCGATCAGGATATCCAGAATATCACCGCTATCTGGGACGAAAAGTTCAAGCTCGGACGCTCAGGCGATTACAAGGCCTATACGCAAATGGGCAACGAGTTGCATCTGTCTATCGCCAGGGCCTCTAAAAACAGGATTGTCATAGAGGTAATCGAGCGGCTGCTGGACATTACCGATCAACCCTTGTGGCCGCGTATGCGCGAGCTCTTTCTGGAGCGGAATCCGTCGCAGGTCGAACGGACTTTCAACGTGCACAGCAGGCTCATCAAGGCCGTTCAGGAGCGAAACTCATACGAGGCAATTCTGGCGGTAGAAGAGCATTTCAACCTGCTGATCGAACAGCTTTACAGTCAGAACCCGGATCATGAATAGGAGTGGCATGACAAAAATGTTTAAAGCCGTCGTTTGGATGGGTGCGCTTTGACATAACCGTGACAGGTCTCTTGCAAACAGAATCTGTCTTTTACCAACACCTGTGAGGAGGAAGTTATGAAATCATTAAAGTTAGGTTTGGTGGTGGCGCTGGCTCTTGGCTTCATCTGGCAATCTGCGGCAACCGTTCTGGCTGCGGACAACTACCCGGACAAGCAGATTAACTGGTACATTCACTCTTCTGCCGGCGGGGGAACCGATATCTTCACTCGTGGGGTTGCCGAGGAACTCAGAGAGATGTGGGGTGTTCCCATCGTCGTCAGTTCCATGACCGGCGGTTCAGGTGCCCGGATGCTGAATTTCATGATGGAGCAGCCGGCGGATGGTTACACCATCGTTTCCCTGACCAACTCAAACCTTGCCACCATGGCCAGGAAAAACACCACCGCAACGCGTCAAGATCTCGTCGGCATTGCCCGTGGCTGCTATGACCCGCAGGCCTTCATGTTTTCGCCGAAAGCGAGCAAGTATAAGACTATTCAGGAACTGGTCGCAGCTGCCAAGGCGAACCCGGGAAAAGTTAAAATCGGTGTCACCAGTATCGCCAGTGTCGACCATGTCGCGGCCTACCTGTTCGCCAAGGCCGCCGGAGTTGAGGTTGAATATGTCCCCTTTTCAGGCGGCGGTGAACTCGTCGTGGCTGTGCTCGGAGATGTGGTGGACGTCGGCGTGCTGAATCCGAGCGAGGTGATGGGACAGGTTGAGGCGAAGAACCTTGACGCCATGGTCGTATTTGTCCAGGAGCGGCTCAAGGCTTTCCCGGATGCTCCCACTGCAAAAGAGCTTGGCTACGATGTAGAGATGAATACCTGGCGCGGCATTGGTGTTAAGAAGGGAACGCCTGAGGCCATCGTGAAGAAGATCAGGGACGCCGTGGCGAAGATCATGGCCGGCGAAAAGTATCAGAAATACCTGGCGGAAAATTCCATGGAACCGGCAAGTGTGATGAACGGTGAACAATGGGATGCCTTCATGGATGCTGAGTGGCCCCAATGGGTCGGTATCATGACGGATCTGGGATACGTCAAAAAATAAAGAGAACCCGCGGAGGAGGTCCTCTTCACGGGGACCTCCCCGTTTCAGTCCGGACTTCGCTTGAATCGTTTGACTGGCAAAAATCATCGCACAGAGGGTTGAGGAGATGGGAAATAAAGACCTGCCGATGGCCGTCATCATGATGGTCATATTCATTATCCTTTTCGGCTTGAGTTTCACCTTTCAGAGTTCCGGGGTGCTCACCACGCATACGACCGCCGGCTTTTTTCCCCGCGTCGTTCTGGTTGTGGCCATGTTTCTCGACCTGATCCTGATTGTCCAGACTCTTCGCCATGGTCCTGATCATGAAGAAGATAAAAAAATCGATGGCGAGGCTATCAGGCGGGTCACGCTCTCGATGGCCTGCGCCATTGCCTTCGGTTTCGGTGTCTCCTATCTTGGCACCCTGGTCTCGATGGCCTTGTTCATTGTCGGCATCATGCTGGTATGGGGCAGTCGCAATGGCTGGGTAATCGTTCTCAATGCGGTGATATCTCCGGTGATCGTTTACCTGATATTCAAGAAATTACTTCTGGTGCAGTTACCTGCCGGAATCTTAATGTAGAGGTTTGCCCATGTTGGAACAGCTCCTGACCGGCTTCATGACCATGACTGAGCCGATGAATGTACTCGCCGTCTTCATGGGTGTTCTCGGCGGCATGGTCCTGGGCGCAATGCCGGGACTGACCGCGCCCATGGGGTGTGCACTGTTGATCCCCTTTACCTACGGCATGCAGCCGATACCGGCAATCTCGATGCTGGTCAGCCTCTACTGCGGCGCCACCTATGGCGGTTCCATCGCCGCCATCCTGGTGCACGCGCCAGGGACCCCGGCCGCGGCGGCGACCACCTTCGACGGCTATCCCATGGCCCAGAACGGGCAGGCGGGCAAGGCCCTGGGGATGGCCTGTATTGCTTCGTTTATCGGCGGCTTTTTCAGCGTCATTGTCCTGGTGCTGCTGGCCCCGGTCCTTGCCACCATCGCCATCAAGTTCGGACCGCCCGAGTATTTTGCCCTGTCAATTTTCGGTCTCAGCATGATCAGCAGTATCGGTTCAAAATCGGTCATCAAGAACCTGCTCGGCGGGACGATCGGCGTGTTGCTCGCCTCGGTCGGCATGGATGAGATCTCCGGGTTCAGCCGCTATGACTTCGGCATTACCTATCTGATGGACGGCGTCAATTTCATTCCGGTGATGATCGGCCTTTTTGCCGCGGCGGAGGTGTTCAGACAGGCCGAGCTCGGCATGCGCAAAGTGGTCATGGATCGTAAGATTACCGGACTGCCGACCTGGCAGGATATCAAGTCAGTCAAGGCGACCCTGCTGCGCTCCTCGCTGA
>JAHEMX010000396.1:0-3153 GCA_024643445.1 Desulfobulbaceae bacterium
TCTCCGGTAAAGGACCACTAGAGGATTCCGATTAAGCGTCAAGGTAAGGATTTCGCTCCGAAGAACCGGAGAGATCAAACGACTGGATACCTGTTACAATCGCTTTAGTCTTATCGCTTCGTTGGGACAAAGGTTCGCTTGTTTTTAAACATTATACTTCACACTTAATGCGGCACAAAATTGGCAAGAGCCCTGAAAAAGCCATGATGCCGCGGAGGATTCATGCCACGCCGCTAGAGTTCCCCGTTTCAAACGTTGAAGGTCATCAGGGCAGGCCCTCTCAAGATAGTATGATATGCGACCCGACCTGCCCCGTCGAATGGTATTTTAATAGGATTCCCCGGACGGCAGCCGGTTCCCGTAGGCAGTGACTGTTGACGAATGCATTTTCGAAGGGGTGGTGAAAACTTAAAAATCACGCAGATCTGGGATCATAGATTGATGGTCCAGGGGCTGGGCGCCTTTTTTATCAGTATCGTTAAACCGATTCTCCCCCGCCCCTGATTTCTTTTCCATGGCCTTGCTTCGATCCTCTCTTGAGGGAGACTTCCTGCCCCCGTCTACCAGGATCGCCAGATCTTTTACCACTAGTTTCAACTGTTCGGCCTGGGAGCTCATTTCCTGGGAAGTACTGGCTGATTCTGCAGCGCTGGCAGCATTGCGTTGCGTCACCATATCAATTTCAGAGACCGCGATGTTAAGTTGATCGATTCCTTGGGCCTGTTCTCTTGAAGCAGTTGCTATTTCGTCAACCAGATCCTTTACCTTTCTGGATATTTCTACGTTTTCCTGGAACGTCTCCTGGGTGGAATTGGCCAGTTCACTCCCACTCCGCACCGCTTTCAGGGTGTTTTCAATCAATCCCGACGTACTTTTGGCTGCCGCGGCCGCTCGCATTGCCAAATTACGCACTTCTTCGGCAACCACCGCAAAACCAGCCCCGGTTTCACCGGCCCGTGCTGCCTCAACAGCGGCGTTCAGGGCCAGCAGATTGGTCTGAAAAGCAATTGCGTCGATGGATTTGATGATTTTGCTCGTCTCTTCACTGGAGCGGATAATTTCATCGATGGCCCCCGACATATCCTGCATAAGATGGTCGACCTTATCTACGATAGTAGTCACGGCCTCCATTTGTGTCTTGGCCGCTTCTGCGTTACTGGCGTTGCCGTTGGTCATAGCCGCCATTTCTTCCAGGGCGGAGGAGGTCTCTTCCAGGGCCGCGGCTTGCTCGGCGGCCCCCTGCGCTAGGGCGTTTCCTGCATCTTGGAGGTGGGCGGCGTTGACGGCGACTTCCCGCGAACCCGAATCCACCGCCGTAATAGCACGATTAAGTGAGCGCTGAATGAGGCGAACGGACAGGCCGCCGATTACCAGGAAGAACAAGGAGGCCAGTCCGACCACCCCGAGGCTGATCAAGCGGCCCATCCGGCCATAATGTTCGGCCGATTCCGTGGCTCGGACGGTGATCTTATCTGCCTGTTCACCCACCTTCTCGGCAGCATTTTCCAATTCGATACTCAATTTCTGATTCAGCGCCCATTCAGAAGCGATAACCGACTCGAGTTTCTGGCTTTCTTCCAGATGTTTTTCGGCTGTGGACCACGGTTCTCGAAAATCAGCAAGGGACTCGTCTCCGGTGGCGATCTGCAGCTGCAGGTTGCTGCGGTCCTGAGTCAGCCGCTTGCCAGATTCCATTTCGCGGGACTGGTACATCTCCAGATCACTAAGCACGAAAAGGTCTTGCAGGTTCAGGTTTTTTTGATTGATGGATATCAACAGTTCCTTGACTTGATCCCGAAAAGTATTCATGGATGCGGGCAGCATCGCATCGCCGATCATGTTGCGAGTCGTCTCATCTTCGGTTATCAGATCGACAATGTGCCTGAGGACCTGACTCATTTTAACAGAAGTCTCGGCCATGGTGCTGCGGGCGGTGTCAATCTTCTCCAGATTCTGCTCGATATCGTGGAACACTTTCAGATGATGGTTTTGTGCAATTTCCAGTTCCTCAACCAAATCCCGAAACGCTTTGTCTGCTACCTTTGTTTTCAGTTCGGCGATAGAAGCCGTGAGCTGGGTAGAAGTCTGGTTTAGCCTTTTCAGTATCAGTTCATCCCGGCGGCCGATAATTTGCTGTTCGAGCCTCAGACAATCCAAGACCTGGACTCTGATGACCTGGCAGTATTTGATAAGGTTTAACTGCCTGTCTTTAATCCTTTCGGTATACCGACTCACACCGGCATTGGCTAATATTCCAACCAGCCCAATGACTACCAGTAAAACAATCTTGAATCTCACGGTGCTAAACATGAACATGGTGCATCCTTTTGCGTTACCTGAAAAGAGACTTGATCAACCATGGGCCTGCGCCTTTTTGAAATTTTGCGCGCACCATTCCGGCTCAAGCCTGAACTGGTTTATCTACTTGCCGGCCTTTTCCGCTTCTTCCTTGGTGATGTCGTAAACGCCCGATCCGACCCACATGTTTTTACCCGGCACCGCCTTTATATAACTGACTTTCGGTGACGCCTTTTTTTCATTGGGTTTAATCCACCAGTAGTCAATCCATCCATGGCCCGGTCCTTTGGCAATAGCGAGTTGTTCGGCGTTGAACAATTTACCTTTGGCGTCCTTAACCGGAAGCTGATCGCGTCCCTCGATTGCTGGTACATATGGGTGCATCAACATGATCCCGTCAAAACCGATCACATACAGGTACGTGTCCTTCCAGACAAAAGGGCCGTTTTTGTCCCGGAACACGGTAAAAGCGGCCTCCTCTCCTTTTTCCAGAATCAGGTCCACCGCTTCGTTGACCTTTTGAATAACTTCTGCTGGAGTCGCCTTGTCAGCTGCCCACATGTTAGCAGAAAAAATCAGTGAGAAACTGATCAAAAACGCCACGCATAAAACGCACTTTTTCATGATACGCCTCCTTTTGATTGGTTATGTCTGCTACGGTATAAAATGGTTCATATCAAATGATATCGCCAAACCAACGAAATGTAAAATCGAAGCGTGAAGTCGCCATTTGAGGTTTTTTTTAAAAATCAGCTCGGCTGTAAACCGGCCTCATATTGGTCTTTGCCTGAAATAGAGAACCGCTCAGATAAGTCGTTTAACGACAGGAGCTCAAAAATGAGATTGCAGCAGCGA
>JAHEMX010000396.1:3163-4208 GCA_024643445.1 Desulfobulbaceae bacterium
TAGTGAGGTTTACGGCAACCGCAGGCGAAGGCACACGGCGAACAGATATAATTCTGCCGCTGCATACGAGATTGAATGGGGGAGAACGAGAAATGCGGCTAAATTGAACGCCGGCATCAGCCAAGAAAGATCGAGATAAAGATTCATCCTTTCGTTAGGCAATCGTTCGGGTGAATGCTATTTTTCCAAAACCCGGCTGATAATTCCGAGAAACTTGCCGAGTGTGTAGGGTTTTTCAACGAAGCCGGAAAAGCCGTATGCCGTAAAGTTGGCGAGAATCGGATCATTGGCATATCCGCTGGAAACGATCACCCTGGCTTCGGGATTGATCTCCAGTACGCTCCTGACCGCTTCTTTGCCGCCCATTCCACCGGGTATGGTAAGGTCCATGATGACAATATCGAAAGGGTCACCGGTTTCGATCGCCTCTTTATATGTCTTTATCGCCTGACGACCCTCATTTGCCGTTTCAACCCGATATCCGCTTCTTTGCAGCATTTCTCTCGCTACGTCGCGTATCAGTTCTTCATCGTCCATGACAAGTATCCGGGCGGTTTGTTCTGCGGGGGTATGTCTGGCTTCGGGTTGTGTCGGTTGATCCAGATGGTGTGATTCCGAAGCCGGCAGATATAAGGTAAACCTTGTGCCCCTGCCGAGCTGCGACTCAATACGAATAGAGCCTCTATGTTTGTTGATGATTGAATGGACCGTCGCCAGCCCCAGGCCGCTGCCGGCATCTTTGGTGGTAAAATAGGGCTCGAATACCCGGTCAAGATGCTTCCTGTCTATACCGGTCCCCTCATCTTTCACGGTAATCCGAATATATTTTCCCTGAACGAGATCCGGCATCACATTTTCTGCGATATCCGCGTTCTCAAGGGTGATATATAGATGCCCGCCGTCTGGCATGGCCTGCCGGGCATTGACTGTCAGGTTCGAGAAAACCTGTTGGATTTGTCCCTTGTCTACTTCGGCCGGCCACAGATCGTCTGGAAACTCAAATACCGGCTTTACATTACTTCCGGAAAGATCAAAATGGACAACT
>JAHEMX010000397.1 GCA_024643445.1 Desulfobulbaceae bacterium
CGGTGTTACAAGGTCATCGAGTTTTCCTGCTCTTTCTGTGTTATAACGTATTCCGCAGAACGGTTTTGTGAGTGCCATGCTTCCTCAATTCTTGTTTGTCGCAAAAATAATATTATTGTAGTCTGAACGCTGATACAAGATGCTCCCTCGAATAATCACTATAGCTGTTCGAGCCCAGCTCGGAAATCGGGACAGTCGCCGATTATGCAGGGCGGCCATGAGCAATGAAAGATGCCCGTGAGCGATAGCTTATTGTCGCCCTAAAGATAACACGAGTAAGAACATAGTATAGCTTTTATCATTCCCGGGCTTTTCTTTTCAAGCACAGAATAGTGTTAAAGCCCTTTCATCCTCTATCAAGGACAGATCGATGTACGACATCTTCATAAAAACACATTTTTCAAGTGGCCACCATCTTCGGGATTACCCCGGCAGCTGCGAACTCCCGCACGGACACAACTGGAAGGTAACGGTTACCGTCAGGGCCTTTGAACTTGATAAACTCGGCATGGGCATAGATTTCAAGCTGCTGAAAAAAAAGGTAAACAAGGTGATAGATACACTTGATCACCGGATACTCAACGACATGGAGGAATTCCGTACGATCAACCCCTCCTCCGAACATCTGGCCCGCTATATTTATCAGAAATTAAAAAAGCCCCTTAAACACCAGAGATACAGCCTATATTCCGTCACCGTCTATGAAACCGACACCTCGGGTCTCACCTATTATGGCAAAAAGAAAGGATGATCGGTGCTGTGCTCCGCGCATAAAGAACATTATCAGTAGGTACTGAATCTTCTTTATTTTTCCTTTTTAACTGCTATAGTTGCCGCTGGTTGATGTCTATCTGAGCTTCTCATGAGGAAACCGTGATGAAAACCCCTGAGACAATACGAATTGGTGTCATCGGACTCGGCTATGTTGGTCTGCCACTTGCCGTGGAGTTCGGCAAAAAGTTTCATACCATCGGATTTGACCTTAAAGAGGACCGCATAGCAGAACTTGTTGCGGGGGAAGACTCAACCCGCGAGGTTGATCCGGAGGAGTTTGCACTGGCACGGAATCTGGTCCTTTCCTCCGACAGCGCACAGCTTGCTGATTGCAATTACTTCATCATTGCCGTACCTACCCCCATCGATTCGTCAAAGCGTCCGGATCTCAGACCGCTCTGTTCGGCCTCGGAAATAGTCGGGGTCTATCTTAAAAAGGACGATATCGTCGTTTATGAGTCAACAGTCTATCCGGGAGCAACCGAGGAAGTATGCGTGCCTATCCTGGAAAACGTTTCCGGACTTGTCTACAACCACGACTTTTTCTGCGGTTACAGTCCGGAACGGATCAATCCCGGCGACAGGATGCATCGATTGACAAACATCGTCAAGATAACCTCCGGCTCAACACTTGAGACTGCTGCGAAAGTTGACACCTTATATCGTGCGATTATTGATGCAGGAACGTTTCCGGCCAGCTCAATCAAGGTGGCTGAAGCGGCCAAGGTTATCGAGAATACGCAGCGTGATGTCAATATAGCCCTGGTCAATGAATTGTCTCTGATCTTTAACAGACTCGGGATAAATACCCAGGAAGTCCTTCAGGCTGCCGGCACGAAATGGAATTTCCTGCCGTTTACCCCCGGCCTGGTCGGCGGACACTGTATCGGTGTTGATCCCTACTATCTCACCCATAAAGCCCAGGAGGTCGGCTATCTTCCGGCCATGATCCTTGCCGGCAGACGTCTTAACGATGACATGGGCCGATATGTTGCCAATCGCTTCATAAAATTGATGCTGCAGAAAAAAATTGAAGTTTCACGTGCCAGAGTTCTTGTTCTCGGCCTGAGTTTCAAAGAGAATTGCCCGGACCTGAGAAACACCAAAGTAGTCGACATCATCTGTGAGTTACGTGACTATGGCATCATGGTTGATGTGTATGACCCCTGGGTTGATCCTGAAGAAGCCGTCAGCGAATATGGTCTGCATCTGGAAAAACGTATCAATCATGACATCTATGACGGAGTGATACTCGCTGTCAACCATGATTCGTTCAAGTCTTACAGTGCGGAAAACCTGAGAAATCTGATGAAACCGAAATCGGTTCTGTTTGACGTTAAGGGTGCCCTGCCCGCAAAGGAAGTAGACGGAAGCCTCTAACAAGTGTCAGGCCGGAAATGAGCAAATCTGTTCTAAATCAAGGCGATCAATAGATTTAACCGCAGTCATGTAGTCAATATTCCAAGGATTAAATTTAGAGAGCAACGAAGAATTAGGGGAAAAAGGCCATTTCTGGACAGACACGAGCAAGGCCGCAGGATCACTTTTCCATCGTCCCTTTCAAAAAAACAAGTGTCGCTCCCCATCCCCCCCGGTCCTCCGGTGCAAGCCTGAACGATTGCACGATCGGGAGATTTGCCAGCAGCGAATGGACCGTTCTGCGCAAGACCCCCTTTCCTTTGCCGTGGATAATCCGGATCTCGGTTATTCCTTTATTTCGGCATTCAGACAGGTAGTCGGGGATCAGGTATTTCAGATCGCCGGGTGAAAAATGATGCAGATCAAGCGTACCGTCTATTGCAATTTCTATCGGCTCTGAGTCCATCTCAACCATTTGACCGAAGTGGAAGATATGGTTTTAGGAAATGAGCGTCAAGGCAAGCTCAGCGGCCCGATGAGAGGCTCCTGGCCCGCCCAGCATGCTCTTTACACGGGCAAATCCGTTTTCAATGTGTGTCCTTGTCGTATCATCGTAGAGCAATTGATAGAGCGCTTCGCTGATTCGTACCGGATTGGCTTCTTCCTGAAGTAATTCAGGCACGATCTGTTCGCCGCCTATCAAATTGACAAGGGAGAAAAAGTCTACTTTGACGAGGAGCTTACCAAGCTGGTAGGTGCGTGGGGAAACCTTATACGCCACAACCATCGGCGTCTCGACAAGCAGGAGTTCCAGGGTAACGGTACCTGATGCGGCAATGACCACATCGCAGGCTGCCATCATCTCGTAACGGTTCTCATGGACCACGCGAATATTCAGTTTTCCCTTGAACGCATCGAGCCCGCTTTCATAAAGATCCTGCTCGGTCAATGTCGGTGCGCAGGGGATAATAAAGCACAGGTCATCCTTACTTTGCTGCTGAAGGCCTACTGCTGCTTCAAGAAAAACAGGGAGTAGCCGCTTTATCTCCTTTATGCGGCTACCGGGCATCACCCCGACAAGCTTGTTTTCTTGTGATATGCCGAGATGCCTGCAATACTCATCGCGTGTCTGATGGACGTGTACGGAGTCAAGCAGGGGGTGTCCGACATACTGCGCCTCAACACCTCTGTCGCGATAATATTGCTCTTCAAAGGGCAAAATAACACCGATCCTGTCAACCAGGTTTCCTATCGTTTTTACTCTGCCGGAACGCCAGGCCCATACCTGTGGGCTAATGTAATAAAATATCGGAATTCCGAGTTTCTTGGCTTTTCTTGCGAGTAATAAATTAAAATCAGGGAAATCAATCAGGATCAGAAGCGAAGGTCTGTTGCGTTCAAGCTGCCTTCTCAGAATTTTCTGGGCAGTGATGATGTCTTTCAGGTGCGAGAGGACTTCAATAAAGCCGACAACCGCGATTTTTGCAGCATCAAAGAGAATCTCTACCCCTGCCTGACTCATCTCCGAGCCGCCCATCCCTGAGAAGCTCAGATTCGGCTGAATCGCACTCATCGCCTTTACCAGGCGTGAGCCATGAAGGTCGCCGGAGGCTTCTCCGGTAACGATCATTATGTGTTTGTTCATTTAGCAGCGGCAGCCTGAATCTGCCGGTACAGCTCGAGATTCTGGTGCTCGCGAATCTGCTCCATGACCATGAGGACGACCTCAAGTGCCCTTCTCCCTTCCGAACCGGTAACATCGGGGACTGTTCTGTTGCGCACATGGTGGACAAAATGCTCGATTTCCGCGAGCAAGGCATCACCATCACTGAAGGACTTTACTTCGATATGCTGTTTAGGCATACCACTCTCCATCAATTCATCGCGAAGCTGTATGGTCATCACCTTTTTGTTGGCGAAATCGACATTGATGTATGAGCCCGGCTGAAAAATGCGCATTTTCCTGACGTTGGTCAAAGAAATACGGGATACGGTAATATTGGCGGTAGCCCCATTTTCGAAAATGAGCCGTGCGTTGGCGATATCCGTGGTCTTGGTGACGAC
>JAHEMX010000022.1 GCA_024643445.1 Desulfobulbaceae bacterium
TGTATCAGTAGATGCCGAGCTTATCACCCCGATAGCGATGGACGTTGGACTGCGTTTTGCGATCCGTGAGGGCGGTCGTACCGTCGGAGCAGGCGTTATCAGCGAAATAGTTGCCTAAGATTCTGTTAAACAGGGAGATTGCCCTGCTCCGGGAAGGAGCGGGGCAATCTTTTCTGTATTAAGGTTAGTTGCCATGAGAGATATAATCACCCTTGCATGTGGTACCTGCAAGCGTCGCAATTATACGACGACGAAGAATAAGAAGAATACACCAGGCAAGCTCGAGTTCAGCAAATATTGCTCTTTCTGTCGCGTTCACACGCCCCACAAAGAGACCAAGTAATTGTTGATTGCAGGGCAGGCCAGTAGCTCTAATTGGTAGAGCATCGGACTCCAAATCCGAGGGCTGGGGGTTCGAGTCCCTCCTGGCCTGCCATTTATGTTGTACGGGCAATAAAATCAGGACGGTGTAGCGATGGCTGGAAAAGGAAAAGAAAAAAAGAGCGTGGCAGAGGTCAAATCAGCGCCTTCGCCCTACTCGCCCAGGGAAATTAAGAAATTTGTCGGCGAGGTGCAGTCAGAATTTTCCAAGATTGCCTGGCCTGATAAAAAGATCACCCTTGGGCTGACCGGGATGGTCGTGTTGCTGGCCATCATTTTGTCTGCCTATCTCGGCACCGTTGATGTGATCTTGGGTAAACTGATTTCGGCAATTTTGCATTGATTCCTTTTTCAGGAGAAATAGCAAGGATTACGAAACGTAAGGGACTTTCGTTTAGCAATTCCGACCTTTTCCTGTCCCCAAAAGAAAGACGGTAGATAAATGGCTAGACAATGGTACATACTGCAGGTTCACTCAGGATATGAGGACAAAGTAAAGGCCACGCTCCAGGACCGCATTGTAAAGGAGGGACTCGAGGAACTTTTTGGTGAAATCCTCGTTCCTACCGAACAGGTCGTGGAAATGATCAAGGGAGCGCGCAAGACCTCTTCAAGGCGTTTTTTCCCCGGGTATATGCTGGTCAGTATGGAGCTCAACGATACGACCTGGCACATTATACACCAGGATATGCCGAGGGTTGTCGGTTTTGTCGGCGATGACCGTGATCCCGTTCCGCTGTCCGATGAAGATGCCGGCAAGATTATCGGTAGAATCCAGGATGGATCGGAGCGGCCCCGGCCGAAAGTCGTCTTTGATATTGGTGAGGTTGTGCGCGTTATTGACGGGCCGTTTGCCAATTTCCAGGGTGTTGTAGACGAGGTTTTTCCCGAGAAAGGTCGTGTGCGGGTAATGGTTTCAATTTTCGGCAGGGAAACACCCGTTGAACTAGAATTTGTTCAAGTATCAAATACTTGATTTTAAAACAAAGAGAACCTCATGGAAGCTCATTCCTTGAGGATATCACTATTGTTGGAGTAGAAAAATGGCCAAGAAGATAACGGCATATATCAAGCTTCAGATTCCGGCCGGTAAGGCTAACCCGTCACCTCCTGTCGGTCCTGCTCTCGGGCAGCACGGGGTGAACATCATGGAATTCTGTAAAGCTTTTAACGCCAAAACGCAATCAGTAGGCGATACCATCATCCCTGTTGTTATCACGGTATACCAGGATCGCTCTTTCAGTTTCATAACCAAGACGCCTCCCGCCTCGGTTCTGCTGCTGAAGGCCGTAAACGCACCAAAGGGTTCCGGCAATCCGAAAACCGAGCGTGTGGCGGAGATCAGTAGAGCGAAAATCAGGGAAATTGCTGAGATAAAAATGCCGGACCTCAACGCCTACGACGTTGAAAGTGCAATGCGCATCATCGAGGGTTCCGCCAGAAGTGCGGGACTTACTGTTGTTGATTGATGTAGGGTTTTAATTTTACTACGTGCCTCTGTCTCGCTGCATCTTGGTGGGATACGCGCAGTAGGAGGCTGATATGCCGAAACACGGGAAAAATTACAGGAACAAAATCAAGGGTGTTGATCGCACTCAGGTGTTCGTTATCGATGAGGCGATCAAGAATGTCCTTGCCTCATCCTATGCGAAGTTTGATGAATCCGTCGATATAGCGGTGAAACTTGGCGTAGATCCACGTCATGCCGACCAGATGGTTCGGTCTTCCGTCGTCCTTCCTCACGGGACGGGAAAGGTTACCAGGGTACTTGTTTTTGCCAAGGGCGATAAGGAAACCGAGGCAAAAGAGGCGGGTGCTGACTATGTCGGTTCAGACGATCTGGTCGAAAAGATACAGGGCGGCTGGCTGGAGTTTGATAAAACCGTGGCCACCCCGGATATGATGGGTACCGTCGGCAAGATCGGCCGAATACTGGGACCGCGCAACCTGATGCCCAATGCCAAGCTTGGTACGGTGACCTTTGATGTCGGCAATGTCATAAGGGATATCAAGGGGGGAAAGGTCGATTTTCGGGTTGATAAAGCCGGTATTGTTCATGCCTGTATCGGGAAGGTGTCTTTTGGCCAGGATAAGGTCTACGAGAACGCACTTGCTTTTATCGAACGTCTCATCGCCTTGAAACCGTCGACCAGCAAGGGCATTTATTTGCGATCCATAGGATTGTCATCAACCATGGGCCCCGGATTCAAGGTTGACACCTTGGATGTTCGGGCCCGTGTAAAATAAGGGCAGTACTATTTACAGGAGCAAGAACGCACCGCCCCGGCAGTGCGTTGATCAGTCGAAGACAGCAGGTACGTTTGTTTAATCGGTAATGCCGACCTGCCGAGACCATGTAAGGATGGAGCCTGGATTCAGGCAATTGGTGATAAACCCATCGTTTGGGTAGCTGCTGTTTCGAAAACCGTTTAATTTTACAAGTGGTAGGAGGGTAATTTGAATCGTGATGACAAAGCAGCAATAGTCAACGAACTGAACTCGATGTTCAGTCGTGCGAAGTTTTCTGTCGTTGCAGACTATTGTGGTTTAAAAGTCTCAGACCTCGAAAAGATCCGCAAGGATCTCCGGGATTGCAAATCTGAGATTCGCATTGCCAAAAATACTCTTCTGAAAAGAGCAGTTGCCGATACGTCCTGTGAGTCCCTCACAGAAGATTTTACAGGGACAACAGCCATAGTAATGGCCTATGACGATCCGGTAGCCCCGGCCAAGATTTTGGCCAAGAGTGCTGAAACGTTAGAAAAATTCGTGTTGCGCTCAGCTGTTCTGGAAGGAGAGAAAATCACCGTGGACAATATTGTTGCCTTGTCCAAGCTGCCAACCAGGGAGATTTTACTTGGCCAGCTGCTGTCGGTGATGAATGGCGTGCCCACAGCTCTTGTTCGTGTGCTCTCTGGAGTACCTCGAACGTTTCTGTTCGGTCTGCAGGCTATCAAGGATCAAAAGGAGCAGGCATAGCGCTTTATCTGCCTGTGCTTGAAACCTTTTCTTTAAAAACAAGATAAAAGAGGAAAAAGAAATGGCTGTTACAAAGGACGATGTAATTGAGTTTATCGCTAATATGAGTGTTCTCGAGCTTTCCCAGATGATCAAAGAGCTTGAGGAAAAATTCGGCGTTTCTGCTGCTGCTCCGGTTGCCGTTGCTGCTGCCGGACCTGCAGGTGATGGCGGAGCCGCCGCCGTTGAAGAGAAGACCGAGTTTGATGTTATCCTGGCCGGTGCCGGAGACCAGAAAATCAAGGTAATCAAGGAAGTTCGTGCGATCACCAGCCTTGGCCTGAAAGAAGCGAAAGACCTCGTTGAAGGGGCACCCCAGCCGCTCAAGGAAGGTGTTACCAAGGAAGAAGCAGCAGAAATCAAGACCAAGATCGAAGCTGTTGGTGGTACCGTCGAAATTAAGTAATTTTTACAAATACCAGGCGTCGCTCTTTACGACGTCGTGTTGAGCAAGAGACACGCTGCGCACGTTGATGCGCGGCGTGTCTTGTTTCAGGCAATTTGTTTTTGTTGACGTAAATGTTACATGATAACAGTTAGTTAGCAAATCAACCCTTGTCTGCGTTAAAACTGGATGGACGATTGACGGAGGAGGCGACGATGCTTAAGAGTATCTTGTTAAGTTCAGATTCGCGCCAGTTTTCTCATGAATACCTTATCCTTTTTTTCTCGTTAGTTCTTAAGAAGAAATGTGGTGAAGGAATTTATCCATTTAACAGGGTATAGTAGTAACCATATCCGTCTAATGCATCATAAAAACATTGTCTCCTACAGTTCCTTTCAGATTGATATAGGTTTTTACGGGATCGTGCAGACACCCTCTGCTCATTATTTATATTGTTAAGTCACTGTCTTTAGACAACTTGAGGACAATTATGGAAAGAGTCAGAAAGCAATTCGCCAGCGTATCCAGCATCCTGGAACCACCCCATCTGATCTCCATGCAGCGTGCATCATACGAGAGCTTCCTGCAGATGAACCGGGAGCCCGATGAGCGCGAAGATATAGGTCTACAGGCTATCCTGAAAGAAATATTTCCGATCAAGGATTTCAACGGTGTCTGTTCTCTGGAATTTGTCCGTTATCAGTTTGGAGAGCCTAAGTACACCGTTCAGGAATGCCAGCAGCGCGGCATGACCTATGAAGTACCGTTGAAAATAGTGGTTCGCCTGATAACCTTTGACGTTGATGCAGAGACGGGTGTCCAGTCTATCCGCGATATCAAGGAACAGGAGGTTTTCTTCGGCTCTTTGCCATTGATGACCGCAGACGGTGTCTATGTGATAAACGGCACTGAGCGGGTTATCGTCTCCCAGCTGCAACGGTCTCCCGGACTCTTTTACACGCACGACCAGGGTAAAAGCCATGCGAGCGGCAAGCTGCTGTATTCCGCCCGCATCATTCCGGTGCGGGGCTCCTGGATTGATCTTGAGTTTGATATCAAGGATATTCTGCATGTCCGGATAGACCGGCGCCGGAAGTTTCCGGTAACCTCGCTGCTTAAGGCGCTCGGTTATACCGGGGCAGAGCTGCTGGAGATGTTTTACCCGGTCAATAAGGTAAGCAAGGTCAAGAATAAGTACCTCGTCGATTTCAATGAAGAAACGGCACTTGGCGCGCGCCTTGAATTTGATCTGGTGGACCCGGCAGATGGCAGCGTGATCAGCAAAAAAGGCAGGAAAATATCAAAGGCGCTCTGCAAGAGGATTTCCGATGCAGGCATAAAGCATCTGCAGATTTCTGCCGAGGCGCTGATCGGCAAGGTCATTTCCCATGACATCGCTGATTCCCAGTCCGGCGAGCTGATTGTTCTGCATAATACGGAAATCACCGAATCACTTCTGGAAACGCTTGCTGAATCAGGGATCTCCCATTTCCAGGTGCTCGCTATTGACGGTGTCAAATACTCAGAGTCGTTCAGAAAAACACTGGCGCTCGACAAGGTGGTTACCAGTGAGGAAGCACTGCTGGAAATATATCGGAGACTGCGTCCATCAAGCCCGCCGACTCTTGAGGTCGCCAAAACTTTTTTCAACAACCTGTTTTTTAATTCGGAGCTGTACGATCTCTCCGAGGTAGGTCGCTATAAGATCAATGCCAAGCTCGGCTTGGAAATTGATATGAGTATACGCGCACTGACCAATGAGGATATTATCCAATCGGTCAAGTACCTGGTGCGCCTCAAGGACAGCCAGGGAACGGTCGATGATATTGATCATCTGGGCAATCGGCGGGTCCGGACCGTAGGCGAGCTGGTGGAAAATCAGTATCGCATGGGGCTGGTGCGGATGGAGCGTGCCATCAAGGAGCGCATGACCCTGCAGGATGTAGAGACCCTGATGCCCCACGACCTGGTAAATCCCAAGCCGATTTCCGCGGCGATTAAAGAATTCTTCGGGACCTCGCAGTTATCCCAGTTTATGGATCAGACCAACCCGCTTTCGGAAGTAACCCACAAGCGGCGTCTCAGTGCACTTGGACCGGGAGGGCTTTCCCGGGAACGGGCGGGCTTTGAGGTGCGTGACGTTCATCCGACCCATTACGGCAGAATCTGCCCGGTCGAGACGCCCGAGGGGCCCAATATCGGCCTGATTGTCTCACTGGCGACCTATGCCAAGGTCAATCCATACGGATTCATTGAGACACCCTACCGAAAGGTCGATAATCGTATCGTCTATGATGATAAAATCAAGTATCTCAGTGCCCTGCAGGAACAGAACAACTTTATCGCGCCTGCCCTGGTACCGGTAGATGAAAACAAACGTCTCATCCCTGACCAGTTGATTGTCAGGGAGGATGGCGAGGTTATAACGACGCAGGCCGAAAATGTGACCTATATGGATATAGCGCCAAACCAGCTGGTCAGCGTTGCCGCCTCGCTCATACCTTTTCTTGAAAATGATGACGCAAACCGCGCCCTGATGGGCTCAAACATGCAGCGTCAGGCCGTACCCCTGATGAGAACCGCCGCTCCATTGGTCGGAACCGGCATGGAGAGCTATGTCGCCCGTGATTCAGGCGCCTGTCTTCTGGCCGGCGGTCCGGGAGTCGTCGAAGAGGTCGATGCCAATCGTATCGTCATCTGTTATGACGAGCCGGGTATGGATGGCTACGATACCGGCGTGGCGGTTTATCGTCTGGAAAAATACAAGAAATCGAATCAGAACACCTGTTTCACCCAGAAACCGCTGGTCACGCCGGGTACCCGGGTCGAGAAAGGAACGGTGCTGGCCGATGGTCCTTCCTGCGACCATGGCGAGCTTGCTCTTGGCAAGAACGTCGTTATTGCCTTTATGCCGTGGCGCGGATTCAACTACGAGGATTCCATCCTGATCAACGAACGGCTTCTGAAAGAGGATTATTTTACCTCGCTGCATATCGAAGTGTTCGAGACCATGGCCCGTGACACCAAGCTCGGCAAAGAGGAAATCACCCGTGATATTCCCAATGTCAGCGAAGAGACCCTGCGTAACCTGGATGAATCCGGAATCGTGCGTATCGGTGCCGAAGTCAAAGCCGGGGATACCCTGGTCGGCAAGGTCACGCCGAAAGGCGAAACCGTTCTTTCGCCCGAGGAAAAGCTGTTGCGGGCGATATTCGGTGAAAAGGCCCAGGATGTCAAAGACTCATCACTTCGGGTTCCCCCGGGGATCGAGGGTGTCGTTATTGATGCCAAGGTCTTTTCCCGGAAAGGCGTCGATAAGGATGAACGTTCACTGATGATCGAGGATCTTGAGATTGAAAAACTCAACCAGGACAAACTCGACGAACTCGCCAGTCTCAAACGTGTCGTGTGCCGGGATGTTGGCAAGGTGATCGACGGCAAGACCGTCAAGGAGGACGTGGTCTTAAAAGATGGCACCGTTCTTGTCAAGCTCGGCAAGAAATTCGAGGCAGCAATGGCCGAGCAGGTAGGTTTTCACGAGCTGCGGACGCTGGAATTCTCGCAGCGTTCAAAACATCTCGACAGGATCGAGGATATCTATGGCCGCTACGAGCGGCAGGGAAAGCTGATAAGTGAGCGCTACGACGGTATTATAGACCGGCTCCGAAAAGGCGATGATCTGCCTCCCGGCGTCGTCAAGATGGTCAAGGTCTATGTGGCCACCAAGAGAAAGCTTTCTGTGGGCGACAAGATGGCCGGCAGGCACGGAAACAAAGGTGTCGTCTCCTGTCTTCTTCCTGAAGAGGACATGCCCTACTTCGCCAACGGGACGGCCGTTGATATTGTCCTTAATCCCCTCGGTGTTCCATCACGTATGAATGTCGGGCAGGTTCTCGAGACACATCTTGGCTATGCTGCAAAAAGGCTGGGTGAACAGCTTGAAGCCATGGGCAGAAATCTTGCGGTTGATGAGATCAAGAAAAAACTGGCAAAGATCTATTCCAAAGAGCAATGCAAACAACTCGTTGCCGGCCGCAGCGATGAGGAAATAATCGAATGGGCGCGTGACCACAAGATGGGGTTGCATATGGCCACCCCGGTTTTCGATGGTGCCGAGGAAGGTGAAATTCGCCAGTTGCTCGTCGAGGCGAACGTCGAAGAAGTTGGCCAGGTTCAGCTCTACGACGGCTTGACCGGTGAACCTTTCGCCAACCATGTTACCGTCGGCGTCATGTATATGCTGAAATTGCATCACCTGGTAGACAATAAAATCCATGCCCGGTCAACCGGACCCTACTCCCTTGTCACCCAGCAGCCGCTCGGTGGCAAGGCCCAGTTCGGTGGCCAGCGGCTTGGCGAGATGGAGGTCTGGGCGATGGAGGCGTATGGCGCTGCCTATACGCTGAAAGAGTTTCTGACCGCCAAGTCAGATGATGTCGAGGGTCGAACAGCCATGTATGAGCGGATCGTCAAGGGGGATAACTTCCTGTCGACCGGCTTGCCGGAGTCCTTCCATGTTCTTGTCAAGGAACTGCAGGGACTGTGTCTCAACATGGAGCTTATAGAGGAATAAAGGTTCAGCCGGAGATCACTTCTGCTTTATGCAGCTGCAATCTTCGGCCGGAGAACTCGATTTATATCTCTTCAAAGCCTGGGAAATGTGCCAGGTTATCAAAATCATGAATCAGAGGTGATCTCGTGGAAGAGTTATTCAATTTTTTTCAAAAACCGAAAGCGCCTGTTAAATTTAAAGCGGTGAAAATATCGCTGGCTTCTCCCGAGAAGATTCTGGACTGGTCGCATGGCGAGGTCAAGAAGCCGGAAACCATCAATTACCGGACTTTTAAACCTGAAAGAGATGGCCTTTTCTGTGCCAAGATCTTCGGGCCGGTAAAGGATTTTGAATGTAATTGCGGCAAGTATAAACGCATGAAACACCGCGGTGTGGTCTGTGAGAAATGCGGGGTTGAGGTCATTCAGTCCAAGGTGCGCCGGGAACGGCTGGGCCATATCAATCTGGCCGCACCGGTTGCGCATATCTGGTTTTTGAAGAGTCTGCCGAGCAAGATCGGTGCGGTGCTCGACATGACCCTGAAGCAGTTGGAGCGGATCCTCTATTTTGAGCAGTATGCGGTTATCTCGTCAGAAACCGAGGCCGTGCCGGCCTGCTCGCTGTTGACGGAAGAGAAATACCGGCAGGCCCGGGAAGAATATCCCGGTCAGTTCGAGGTCGGCATCGGTGCTGAGGCGATCCGTGAACTGCTGGCTTCCCAGGATCTTGCCGCGCTTTCCAAAGAATTACGGGAGGAGATGTTCTCCACCGGGTCGCAGACCAAACGTCTGAAACTGGGGAAACGGCTGCAGGTTATCGAGGCCTTTATCGATTCAGGCAATAAACCCGAATGGATGATTCTTGAGGTCATTCCGGTCCTTCCGCCTGACCTGCGGCCCCTTGTGCCGCTTGAAGGCGGCCGCTTTGCCACCTCCGATCTCAATGATCTGTATCGCCGGGTGATTAACCGCAACAACCGGCTCAAGCGACTGCTTGAGCTCGACGCGCCGGACATCATCATTCGGAACGAAAAGCGCATGCTGCAGGAGGCTGTTGATGTGCTGTTTGACAATGGCCGACGTGGCCGGGTGATCACCGGTGCCAATAAGCGGCCGCTTAAATCCCTGGCGGATATGCTCAAGGGCAAGCAGGGACGGTTCCGTCAGAACCTGCTGGGTAAGCGTGTCGACTATTCCGGCCGTTCCGTTATCGTGGTCGGCCCGACGCTGCGGCTTCACCAGTGCGGTCTGCCGAAAAAAATGGCGCTTGAGCTCTTCAAGCCTTTCATCTACAACAAGCTTGAGCGCCGTGGGTTTGTCACCACCATTAAAAGTGCGCGCAAGATGGTGGAAAAGGGGGTGAAGGAGGTCTGGGACGTCCTTGATGAGGTGGTTACGGAATATCCGGTTATCCTGAACCGCGCCCCGACGCTGCATCGTCTCGGCATGCAGGCCTTCGAGGCCGTTCTCATCGAGGGTAAGGCCATTCAGCTCCATCCGCTCGTCTGTTCCGCCTTCAACGCCGACTTCGACGGTGACCAGATGGCGGTCCATGTCCCCCTCTCGGTCGAAGCGCAGGTCGAAGCGCGGGTGCTGATGATGTCGACCAATAATATCCTTTCTCCGGCAAATGGTGAACCGGTCATCATCCCGTCGCAGGATATCGTGCTGGGCCTCTATTACATGACCCGCGAGCGCATCAACGTTGCCGGGGAAGGCAAAACCTTCTCCGATGGCGATGAAGCGAGGATTGCCTACGATCATGGCCAGGTGGACCTGCAGGCACGGATCAAGGTGCGCATGAATGGCGTCCTTGTGGAGACCACGGTCGGTCGGGTCATTCTCGGTGAACTGCTGCCGAAGAACCTGCCCTTTTCCGCGGTAAACAAGGTCCTCACCAAAAAAGCACTGGCCCAGCTCATCGATTATACCTACCGCTATGCAGGCACCAAGGATACGGTAATTCTGGCCGACCGGCTCAAGGATATCGGCTACGAGTACGCCACCCGGGCCGGCATCTCCATCTGTATTAACGACATGAAAATTCCGCTGGCCAAGGACGATACCGTCGAGCAGGCGGAAAAAGAGGTGTTCGATGTCGAACGCCAGTATTCCGACGGTCTGATCACCTCCGGCGAGAAATACAACAAGATTGTTGACATCTGGTCCAAGGCCACTGACGATGTGGCCAACGCGATGATGAGTGAGATCAAGGTCGACTATATCAGGGATCGTGATAACAAGCTCGTCGACAGCCCGAGTTTTAACTCTATTTTCATTATGGCCGACTCAGGTGCCAGGGGCTCACGCGACCAGATCAGGCAGCTTGCCGGTATGCGAGGCCTGATGGCCAAACCTTCCGGTGAAATTATTGAAACGCCGATCAAGGCCAATTTCCGTGAAGGACTCGGCGTCCTTGAATACTTTATTTCGACCCATGGCGCCCGTAAAGGTCTTGCCGATACCGCGCTGAAAACGGCGAACTCCGGTTACCTGACCAGGCGGCTTGTTGATGTCGCCCAGGAATCGACCATCATTGAAGATGACTGCCAGACCCTTGATGGCATTATTGCCGAACCGCTCATTGACGGCGGTGAAATCATCGTTCCCATCGGTGAGAGGATTCTCGGCAGGGTTGCCCTGGAAGACGTAATTGACCCGTTTACCAACGATGTTATCGTGGCGATGGGCGGAGAGATTACCGAGGGCAGAGTCGAGAAGATCGAGGCAGCCGGTATCGACCGTGTCCATATTCGCTCGGTGCTTACCTGCCGGTCACAGCGGGGTGTGTGCGCCAAATGCTATGGCCGCGACCTGGGACGCGGCCACATGGTCAACCGGGGAGAGGCGGTCGGTGTCATAGCCGCCCAGTCCATCGGTGAGCCGGGTACCCAGTTGACCATGCGTACCTTCCACATCGGCGGTACGGCAAGCAGGTCGGTTGAACAGGCCGAATTAAGAACACAGCGCGGCGGTACGATCGGTTTCAAAAACCTGCATTTTGTTGAAAATGCGGAAGGAACCAAGATCGTCATGAACCGGAATGCCGAGGTTATCGTTCAGGATGAGCTGGGGCGGGAGCGTGAGAAGTTCAAGGTAAACTACGGTGCACAGATTCTGGTGCCCGAGGGTGAAGAGGTAAAACCCGGTACCATCCTTGCGGACTGGGATGCCTATACCATCCCCATCGTTGCTGAGGTCGCCGGTACCATCAAGTATGGCGATATCCTGGAAGGCATAACCATGCAGGAGAAGGTGGACCCTGTCACCGGCAAGTCCTCCAAGGTTATCGTTCACTCTGCCGGCGGTGCACAGCTCAATCCCCGTGTTTCGGTAAAGAGCGACAAGGGCAAGACACTGAAACTGCCCAATTCGGAAATATACGCCCGTTACACACTGCCGGTCAATTCCATCATATCGGTCGAGGAAGGGGACAGCATCAAGCCGGGTACCATTGTCGGTAAGATTCCGCGTGAAACCTCCAAGACCAAGGACATTACCGGCGGTCTGCCCCGGGTCGCCGAACTCTTTGAAGTGCGCAAGCCGAAAGAGCCGGCGATCATTTCGGAAATAGACGGGCGTGTCAGCTTCGGCAAGGAACTCAAGGGAAAACGAAGGGTCATTATTGTGCCTGAGTACGGTGAGGCGCAGGAGTATCTGGTACCGAAGTCAAAGCACATCATCGTGCATGAAGGTGACTATGTCCAGGCCGGCGAGCGGTTGATGGAGGGTACCATCGTACCCAACGACATCCTGCGTGTTCTCGGTGTCAAGGAACTGGCCAAGTTCCTGGTTAATGAAATCCAGGAAGTTTATCGCCTGCAGGGCGTCAAGATCAATGACAAGCATATTGAGGTCATTGTCCGGCAGATGCTTCGCCGGGTCCTGATTACTGCGGCCGGGGATTCACGATTCATGATCGGCGAACAGGTCGAGTGGTGGGTGTTCGAGAGCGAGCGAGACAAGCTGTTTGCCGAAGGAAAGCAGCCGCCGGTGGCGGAACCGCTGTTGCTCGGGGTTACCAAGGCGTCCCTGTCCACGGAGAGTTTTATTTCCGCGGCCTCCTTTCAGGAAACGACCAAGGTCCTCACCAATGCGGCAATGGCCGGAAAGCTGGATGAACTCAAGGGGCTTAAGGAAAACGTTATCATGGGCCGCTTGATTTCGGCAGGAACAGGCATTACTAGTGACGTGATGTAATAAAAGATTGCCGGTTAGACTTTTAATCTTGACACTATTTCGACACTAAGGTAAATATCTTCTCTTTCGCCGCAGCTCTTTCACCTGTTAATCGGGTGTTGCTGCGTGAATGAATGATAAAGACAAAATGATGAGGAGCGGAAGACGCAATGCCAACAATTAACCAACTGGTACGCCAGGGCAGGAAAAAAATAGTTAAAAAGACCAATACTCCTGCTTTGAAAGGTTCCCCTCAGAAACGAGGTGTGTGCGTCAGGGTTTACACGACGACCCCGAAAAAGCCGAACTCTGCTTTGAGGAAGGTTGCAAGGGTGCGGTTGACGAACGGTATTGAAGTAACTTCATATATTCCGGGAATTGGGCACAATCTGCAGGAGCATTCGGTAGTACTTATCAGAGGCGGCAGGGTAAAGGATCTTCCGGGTGTTCGCTATCATATTATCCGCGGAACGCTTGACACGCTCGGTGTTTCCGATCGTCGACAGGGACGTTCAAAATATGGTGCGAAGAAGCCGTCTTGATAACGTCTCATACAGGAGATAAAAGGTATGTCCCGAAGAAAAACTGCAGAAAAAAGAGTAGTAGAACCGGATCCGCGCTTTAGCAGCGTGCTTGTAACAAAGTTTACAAATGGTCTTATGGAGCGTGGTAAGAAGAGCGTGGCCCGGCGAATCTTCTACGACGCGATGGATATTATTCAGACAAAAATGCAGGAAGAAGAGCCGATGGTTGTCTTCGAGCAGGCGATGGACAACGTCCGGCCTCGCGTCGAGGTAAAATCCCGGCGAGTCGGTGGTGCTACCTACCAGGTGCCGATGGAAGTACGCCAGACGCGCAGGAATGCTCTGGCGATTCGTTGGATTATCGGGTATGCGCAGTCCCGGTCAGGCAAGTCGATGTCTGAAAAGCTGGCCGCCGAGCTGCTGGACGCCTATAACGAGCGTGGTGCCGCCGTCAAAAAGAAAGACGATACGCACCGCATGGCAGATGCTAACAAGGCATTTGCTCATTATCGCTGGTAGGATAGTGGAACGGCTTTTGCGATGGGTTGAGGCTGGTATCAGCAGAAAAGACGATGTGAGGTTTGTTGATGTCAGCTCAGAAAGACCTACTGCCCGTGCGAAACATCGGCATCATGGCCCACATCGATGCGGGCAAGACAACAACAACCGAACGGATTCTTTACTATACCGGTCGTTCGTATAAGATGGGCGAGGTTCATGACGGTAATGCCGTCATGGACTGGATGGAACAGGAGCAGGAACGTGGAATAACGATTACTTCCGCGGCAACAACCTGTACCTGGAACGAGCATAAAATTAATATTATTGACACCCCGGGTCACGTCGACTTCACCATCGAAGTCGAGCGTTGCCTGAGGGTGCTGGATGGCGTAATTGCTGTTTTTTGCGCGGTGGGCGGGGTCGAACCCCAGTCAGAGACCGTGTGGAGGCAGGCCGACAAGTATGTCATCCCGCGATTGGCCTTCATCAATAAGATGGACAGGGTGGGGGCTGATTTTAAGAGATGCCTTCGCATGATGTCCAACCGGTTGGGTGCAAACCCCCTGCCTTTGCAGGTACCGGTAGGCAGCGAGGGGTCGTTTTCAGGGGTCTTGGACCTCGTAGAAGAGAAGATGCTCTCTTTTGATGAGCAGTCTCTCGGACAGGAAGTGGTTACATCAGCCATTCCCGACAACCAAAAAGAAGAGTTCACGGCCGCACGAATGGCACTCCTCGAGAAGTTGGCCGACTTCGATGAGGGGGTCATGGAAAAATTTCTTGACGATAAACCGGTTTCGGTTGAAGAGATCTACCGTGCACTGAGAAAGGCCACGCTGGCGCTTGAAATTGTCCCGGTACTTTGTGGCAGCGCTTTCAAGAACAAAGGGATACAGCCTTTGTTGGACAGTGTGGTCAGGTTTTTGCCTTCGCCGGAGGACATTCCGGTAATAGAGGGTCTTGACCGGAACGGCGAGACGGTGCAACGGAAAACCGGCGCAAAGGAAAAGTTCTGCGGTCTTGTATTTAAGCTGATGAGTGATTCGTTCGTCGAGAATCTTGCTTTTATCAGGATTTACTCGGGTGTACTCACCATCGGTGATAAAATCTTCAACCCGGTAAAGAAGAAAAAGGAAAAGATCTCCAAGCTGCTGAAACTTCATGCCAACAAGCGTGAAGAGGTCAGGGAGATCAAGGCCGGAGACATCGGGGCAATCGTTGGGCTGAAATTTACGACAACCGGCGATACGCTCTGCGGGAGTGGAGATTTTGTGGTTCTGGAAAGCATGGATTTCCCGGACCCGGTCATCGGAGTCGCTATCGAGCCGAGAAGCAAGGCCGATGAGAAAAAGCTGATCGAGACGCTCGACAAGATCGCGCTTGAAGACCCATCGTTTTCGGTCAGTACGAACCAGGATACGGGACAGATGATCATCTCGGGTATGGGTGAGCTTCACCTGGAGATCATCGTCGACAGACTGCTCAACGAATTCAAGGTTTCGGCAAATGTCGGTACACCCCAGGTTGCCTATAAAGAGGCAATCACAACCACCACCAGGGGTGAGGGCAAGTTTGAGCAGACCACCGGGATGGGGCAGTATGGTCATGTGCTGATTAAGGTAGAGCCGCAGCAACGTGGGAGCGGATTTACCTTCAGCAGCGAGGTTGATGGAAAAACTATTCCTTCAACATTTCTTGCTGCGATAGAAAGAGGAATCAAGGATACCCTCGATTCCGGGCCTCTGGTCGGGTATCCGCTCACTGATGTGCATGTAACCTTGACGGGCGGTTCTTATGACGAAGAGAACTCAACCGAGATGGCCTTCGGGATAGCCGCCGCAACGGCCCTCAGAAGGGCTGTATCGGAAGCAGAGCCGGTATTACTTGAACCGGTTATGGACCTCGAGGTTGTCACTCCCGAGGAATATGTCGGCGAGGCAATAGCGGACATCAACACGAAGCGGGGCAGGATAGTGGGTATTGAAGCGGGAACGGACACCCAGATCATCAGGGCCCATGTACCGCTGGCGGAGATGTTCGGTTACTCGACCTCGCTACGATCGGCAACACAGGGGCGGGCGCATTTCACCATGCTCTTTAAGGAATTTGATGTGGTACCCGCAGCCAAGGCGGAATTGATTATTAAAAAAATTAGAGGAATTTAGATCCAACCATATTGAGGGAAGACGATGTCAAAGCAGAAATTTGAAAGGACAAAGCCGCATGTCAACGTAGGAACAATTGGCCACATTGATCATGGGAAGACGACATTAACGGCCGCGATCACTCGAGTCTTGTCTTTGAAAGGTC
>JAHEMX010000398.1 GCA_024643445.1 Desulfobulbaceae bacterium
GAGGACACCGATGACCAGTTTCAAGGTCCTGTCAGATACGCTGATTCCTTTGTCGGACACAAAAAATATACTTGCCAGTGCCACGCCCGCGATGGTGGCGGGCATCAACTTTCTGATATGCGACCAGTCCGGTTTTCCCCGGTAGAGAATTACCCCGATAAGATCCATAATACACATCATCGGTAGCATGAAAGACACCGCCGAGCGTGCGGCTTGACCCGGTTCCGGCCAGAGCAGAATAAGAAGCGGCAGGGCGACGCCGGCGATGGGAAAGCCGCCCCTGGGCATTCCGGTAATAAGGATACACAGAGCTATGGCCAGCCATTCAGGAGCGCTGAAACTTTCCATGATTATAGGTCCTGTTGCTTAAGGCTGTGCTATCGGTTCTGCGACAATTTTTCTTACAAACGGGACGACTAGCCTGGATATTTCATAAAAAAGAAGGCGAAACCTTTAAAAATCCTTTATAATTCAGCTATCTAAGAAGAAAATAAAGGAAGGTTTCGCCATGACAAAATGTAACACAGAGTCTATCGATTTTACAACCTGTAAAAGCCGTCTCGTACAAGCTGATTTTACCGGAGGAGATATAACGAGTGACGGCGGTGTTGTTCTCTTGCGAGAGATCGACCGCCGTCTGAAACTAACGGCATCAATTGCCCGCCGCTTTTCCGACGCACGAAGAAAGAAGCAGATAAAGCACGATCATCTCAGCCTGATTCGCCAGCGCGTATATGCCTTATGTCTGGGCTATGAAGATCTTAATGATCACCAGTCTTTACGCAATGATCCATTGATGCAGACGGCTCTTGGTAAAGATAACACCCTGGCCAGCCCGCCAACCTTATGCCGCTTTGAGAACAGCATGGGCAGAAGAGAAGCTATAGCCATCCATGAGATGCTGATTGAACGCTTCATCGCTTCCTTCTCTAAGAGCCCCGAGGAGCTGATTCTCGATTTTGACGCTACCGACGATAGAGTACATGGTCATCAGGAAGGACGTTTTTTCCATGGCTATTATGACCATTATTGCTTTCTGCCATTGTATGTGTTTTGCGGCGATCAACTGTTGGTGAGTTACCTGCGGACGAGCAGCAATGATGCGGCTAAACACGCCTGGGCCATTCTGTCATTGTTGGTCAAACGTCTCCGCCAGGTATGGCCTCAGGTACGGATTATCTTTCGTGGAGACAGCGGTTTCAGCCGCTGGCGGATGATGCGTTGGTGTGATCGCAACAACGTCGGCTATATCATCGGCCAGGCGAAGAACAGTCGTCTCAACGGTTTGTCGGCAGCGCTGCATAAACAGGCGGAAACTGCCTACACCAAGAGCAGGGAAAAGCAACGGCTGTTCGCCTCAATTACCTATGCAGCAAGCACGTGGGATAAAAAACGACGAGTTATCGTCAAGGCCGAGCATTCCCGCCGGGGAAGCAATCCGCGCTATGTGGTGACCAATCTTGCCGGCGATGAACAGGAACTCTATGACAAGGTATACTGTGCCCGCGGAGACATGGAGAATCGTATCAAGGAGCAGCAGCTCGGCCTGTTTGCCGACCGCACCAGTTGCAGCAAATGGTGGCCGAACCAGTTTCGTCTGTTGCTGTCGAGTATCGCCTATGTGCTGTTGGAGAGCATTCGCCGGCTGTATCTGTCAGGTACGGAACTGGCCCGCTGCCAGGTCGACACGATACGTTTAAAACTGCTCAAAATAGGTGCGATAATTATACGTAATACCAGAAAAATACGCGTACTGTTGAGTGGGAGTTATCCCCATCGGAAACTCTTTACCCGGGTTGCCGTGTTGCTTGCGCCGGGATAAATACCGGTCGAGCGCTGCCCCGGCGTGTTGACAGAAAAGGGGGAACAGAGGAGAGGTGCGTCCAGTTCTGCTGAAAAACACCTCTCAATCGTTCTTTTTGGAAAAACAATCTCATTACGGGTAACAAAAGAGCTCTTTAAACGCTCATTCGTATATCCGTGAAATATTCAGGCTAGCAGGACACAGGGAAAGGCGAAGAGGAGCGCCTTTCTGAAGGCTTGCAGCCACAACATGAAAAAATGATCAACACTACCGAGAGTAATGGAGGTGATTACCCCTGACATCAGAATAGTCATCAGCAGGGACATAAAAAAAACGAAAACCATGGATTCGAACCGTTTTGGAATTATGCTATTCCTTTCAGCCAGCGGGCTGCTGGCGGTACGGACGGATGGGTCTAGTTGCACGCTGGAATCATATTCCTTACCAGATCTTCAGGGCGAAAATCAACAAAAGAAAAAAGGTAGCCTTCGAACTCTTTACAACTCTCGAAGTTGTCCCTGATGCGCTGCTCTGCAAAGTCACTTCCGTTGCAGTAACGTTCGATAATATAGTCAAGCCGCTGGTCCAGGGAAACGATCTCCTCGTGCCTGACGCGCTTGTCGGAATAATAGACGATCTCGCGCGCCGGAAAATAGCCCCGCCTGTAACGCTCAGGCGTGAACGAGCTGAGAAAAACGTGTTCCCGGACGATGACGCCGACATCCTTATAGCCCTGTTCCTCGCAGATCAATTGACCCTCTTCGGCGTGTCTGCAGCTGCTGTCCAGACATTTTGTCTTGGCGATGTCATGCAGCAGGGCGCCCGCCCGGACCATAGCGATGTCCGGGGACTCGATCCCTCCGGCACGGCTAAGCTCAAGAGAGCGTACGATCGTTTCGGCAACCCTGGCGACGACGAAGGAATGACGACGGATATTCTCCAGCATACCGTACTGCTCCATCAGCGCAACACAGTCTGCAATGCTCGGTATTGAGGTTTTCATGAGAACTTGATGGGTGCTAACGGCTGCTCAATTCATGGACCGTGTCAACGGCAAACCTGGCCTGCTCCGGCGGGGTGAACTGGTGGATGCCGTGGCCGAGGTTGAAGATATGGCCCTTGGCCTCACGGGCGTCATCGAGCAGTCGTTTGATACGCTCCTTCAGCTTTTCTTTCGGCAGCAGCAGGGCAAAGGGGTCAATATTGCCCTGTACTGCCCTGTTTCCCACACGCTTGATGGCGTCTCCGATGTTGATTCTCCAGTCGAGGCCGATAACGTCGGCTCCCGAGGCGGCGGAATACTCCAGGAGCGTCGCCCCGTTATTGGCGAAATAGATGATCGGCAGACCCGTCTGCTGCAGATCGGCAATAATGCGCTTTGCGTAAGGCAGGGCAAACTCGGCAAAATCGGCTGGGGCAAGAATGCCCGCCCAGGAATCAAAAAGCTGCAGGGCTTGCGCCCCGGCACGAGCCTGGGCCAGCAGATAACGGGAGGTCGTCTCGGTGATTTTTTCCATCAGGCCATGAAACAGTTCAGGGGCGGTATACATCATTTTCTTTGTTTCCCAGAAAACCTTTGACGAACCGCCCTCGATCAGGTAGGTGGCGCAGGTGAACGGCGCGCCGGCAAATCCGATCAAGGGAACCCTGAGTTCCTTGCGCAGAAGACGGATGGTTTCCATGACAAATCCCATGGTTTCCCCGGGGTCCGGAACGATCAGCCGGTCAAGGGCGGCCCGGTCACGGACGGTTTTCGGGAAGACGGGTCCGCGCCCCTCGTGAAACTCCAGGGGCAAGCCCATCGCCTCCATCGGGATGAGGATGTCGGAAAACAGGATGGCCGCATCAACCCCCAGGATATCGATGGGTTGCAGGGTGACCTCAACGCAGAGTTCGGGCGATTTACATAATTCGAGAAACGAAACGCTGCCCCGCACTTTCTGGTACTCAGGCAGATAACGCCCGGCCTGGCGCATGAGCCACATCGGCGTGTAATCGGTTTTTTCGCCCCTGCAGGCCTTGAGAAAGGTATCATTCATGGTCATTTTCGTTGTCCGGTGTCTTATTGTTTTAGCCGTGTCCCCGGAATATAGCTGCAGAACGGCTCCTGGGAGAGGTAATCGCCGGTCATCGCATAGGCCCGCGCGCGGCATCCGCCGCAGACATTGACATATTCGCAGCGTCCGCAGTTGTCACCATAATTCTTGAAATCCCTGAGCTTGAGGAACAACTCGGATTCCTCCCAGATCTTCTTGAACGGAACCTGGTGAATATTTCCGGCGCTTTTGGGGAAATAACTGCACGGCAGGACCTCTCCGTCAACATCGATCAGGCAGATGAGCTGGCCGGCCAGGCAACCCTTGGACCCGCCAGTGGAAAAGTTA
>JAHEMX010000399.1 GCA_024643445.1 Desulfobulbaceae bacterium
GCTTCCGTACTACCAATTGTAAATGACTCCTTGTTTGCAAGGCGCTTGTGTATAATAGTTTGCAGCAGGAAAGAAGCTTGGCTGGCGCTTTAAATTACCCACTTACGGGCGATGATCTCGCAGCCGGCTGACGATTTGCCGCAAGACGTTTGAAGATAATGGTTAGTATGAAAACCGAAAAGTGAGACAACTATGTCCCTATTGAAATACTTCCGGAAACCGACCCTGCAGAATCTGTCGAAAACCTGCGGCTGAGCGGCAAAAATCGACCCGGTCGGGCTCGGTGCCTTACTTGCTGCATTACCGCAGACAGACGATCCTGATCTGCTTGTCGGCTACAAGACGAACGATGATGCCGGAATCTATCGACTCAATGATGAACTGGCGATCGTCACGACGGCCGATTTTATCACGCCGCCGGTGAATGATCCTTTTCTCTATGGCCAGATAGCCGCCGCTAATGCCATCAGCGATGTCTATGCCATGGGCGGTGAGCCGAAGGTCTGCCTCAATCTCGTCTGCTTTCCGTCGAAAAAACTGCCTGCCGAGGATCTCAACAATATTATTGCCGGGGCCTTGAGCAAGATCAACGAGGCGGGGGCGGTACTGGCGGGCGGTCATTCCGTTGAAGATGATGAACCGAAGTTCGGCCTGTCGGTGATCGGCCTGGTCCACCCGCTCAAATACTGGAAGAACGGTGGCGCGCTGGCAGGAGATGTCCTGGTACTGACTAAACCGCTGGGCAGCGGCGTCCTTTTCAATGCAAACCTGAAGAAATGGGTGTCCGCTGCGGCCATGGACGCCTGTGTCGAGGCCCTGGTTCATCTGAATAAAGGCGCCGCGGAGGTCATGAAACTATTTGATATCCATGCGGTAACCGATGTTACCGGTTTCGGCCTGGCAGGGCATGCCCTGGAAATGGCAAAAGCATCGGGCGCGGCGCTGCAGATCAGTCTTGACGACCTGCCGGTAATGGATGAAGCCTTTGCCATGTATCGAAAAGGCATGAGCACCGGCGTCAACAAGCATAATGAACGGCTGGTTGCAGACTACCTGAGGTTTGCTGCGGAGTATCCCGACTGGCGCAAACAGATCATTTACGATCCCCAGACAAGCGGCGGTCTGCTGGCAGCTCTGCCGGGAGATCAGGCTCCTGAGTTGATCAAGGCACTTCAGGAGGCGGCCACACCGGCTGCGGCATTGATCGGTAAGGTGATCTCTGCCGATGATTCCGCCGGACTGGTCATTACCTGAGACCATTCGCCTTAGCGTCCCCGGTTGTCCGGTTGTCGAACGTTTATTCACAAAAAACACCTACCGTCCCAGTCTTGACCAAGGTCAAGGTTTACCCCTTTTCAATCTTGTATGATGGACGTGACGTTTTGCTGATCAGGGCTGTTTGAACAGACGATACAAAGTCACGGACAGGAGGCAGATAATGCAGGTACTCAGGCTTGATGACACCACGGAATTTACCCCCGGTGTCATGAAACGATTCTTTCTGGTTGAAGATTCCCCTTTTTTTAAAATTATCAATTTCAATCTTGACGCCGGGGTAACCTTTCCGGTTCACTCGCATGATCTGGATGGGGAGTTGTCCATTCAGGTTCTGGAAGGCAGCGGGTTTTTCCTGGGTGCCGACGGGGCTGAGATTCCGGCCGGGAAGGGAGACATCCTGATCTCCGAGATCAGGGAACCGCACGGCGTTCGCGCAGCAGAGAAAATGCGTATACTGGTAACGATTGCCCCGCCAATTTGATAACCCAAGAAGGCGGGGTGCAACGGCAACAGCGGGGAGCCGCCCTCTCGATCATGCGGCTCTCATTATGGATTCATCTTGTTGATGGAGGTTTAGTCATGGCAAAACAGGTAGTTATCGACACAGAAGAATGTTTGGGCTGTGAGGCGTGTGTTGAGGCATGCCCGGATGTCTTTGCATTTGATGAAGAGGCGACAAAAGCGTACGTTATAGAAGGGGCGGAAGCCGGTGCCGACTGCGTCGATGACGCCATCGCTTCCTGTCCGGCAGAATGTATTGCCTGGGAATAGATCCGATCAAGAGTTCTTTTCTCTGAAAGCGCTGCCCTTGTTGTTCGTGAACAGCAGGGGCAGTTTCTTTTCAACTCCGGCGGTTCGGAAGGACGTTCTTATTGCGGAAGGCCTTCCTTTAACTTCGGCTCTTCACACGGTTCTGTGCTCAGGCAGGAATCTGCCGGTGGAAGAACGGACATGGTGGCAGCGCTCGAAGTCTGATCCGGCAGATATGTCGACAGGCTGGTCTGCCCGACGGGAGAGGGGGAACAGTTCAGTTCAAGGTATTCTTTGATTGCCGATTCACCTCGCAATAGTCTCAGGGAATCAGGACGCTTTTCAAGAAAAACAGGCACCCCTCGAATACCAAGATTTTCAAGGTAAACACGGTTTATCTCCGGGTTATAGGGGGTGCTCATGGTCGCTCCCGGGAAAGAGAACGAAGCAATGGTATCAATCGGATTGAAGCTAATGGCACAATGGTTGTTTCCTTTGATTGCCTCAATGACGTTTTCACAATAGGGGCAGCTCGAAGAGAAAAACAGATAGAGCTGCCGGTCAGCAGAGGAAGCGCCAATCCGTGCCAGTGTCCCGCCGTCAAGCGTTGTCTTGGGCTTCTGGATTGCGTCGAAGTTCAGGCTGGCCATGACCACGAATATCGTCGTGAAGATAACGACACCCTTGAACAGGTGTTTGAGCCCCATGAACAGGTTACAGGTAAAAACGAGTGCCAGGATGATGAGACAATAGGAACAATAGACCTCCGTAATGAACAGTTGAAAGGAAAAAAGGACACCTTCAGCGGCGAGTGCCGCCAGCAGGAGCAGGCTGACAAAACGTTTCCAGATATCCGATCCCTTCCGTGCCCGGCTCAGCCCAAAACTGACAACCAGGAAAAAGAAAAATCCAAAAATATTGAAATAAATCGGCGCTATCCGTGTCAGGCGATCAACAATCTCACACCCTTCATTCAGGCAGATACCTGAGCCGTCAAGGTAGATGAGTACCGCCTGGGTTCCGGTCAGTATAAAGCCCAGTGCCGCTGCTAAAAAACTTACAAGCATAGGTGTTGTAGAAAAATGTTGAATGTTTACTGTATCCCGGAGATATAATTTTTGAAATCGGATCTGTCAATAAATCTAAACGCGGCGGTATGGATTCAATCTTTGATTTTGCCGGCCGTTCTACCTGTAACCATTGAGGAGGAAGAAAATGCGTATCGCAACGTTCAACTGGAAAACAATGCTGCTTGCAGCCGCTTTGATATTCGTCGGCGTCCTTGAAGCTCACTCTGCAGCCCCGGTGGTCAAACCGGGAACCGTGCTGAAGTCAAGAACGGCGGCAACGCTCTACTTTGTAACCCCTGCCCGTTCGCTGGCGGGGATTCCATCTCCTGAAGTGTATAACTGTCTGGGGCTTGCCGGGCAGAACCAATATAATGTGGGTCAGGATGAGATAGATGCCCTGAAAAAGACAAACCTGCTGCTGCGGGATCCCGAAGGTACTATCTATCTGATAGAAGGTGCCCAGAAGCGCCATATCGTCTCTCCTGCAGCTTTTGAGAAGAACGGCTATGATATGAAAGAAGTGGTAACCATTTCAAAAGAGAAACTCAACTGCATTGCAGACGGACAGCCCGTCCAATAATCAGCAGGGCCAGCGCGGAAACCGGCAGAGAAAAAAGGGGGACAGTATACTTAATTGCCGATAAAATTCAGGCAATTAAGTATACTGTCCCCCTTTTTTGTCCCTTTTTTGTCAACTCGCTGGTCAGCCGAGATTTTTCAGCACCTCGGACAGGCTGTCCTTGGCGTCGCCGAAGAGCATCCTGGTATTCTCCTTGTAGAACAGCGGGTTCGATACTCCGGCATAACCGGTGGCCATGGAACGCTTGAGCACGACGGTCGTCTTGCCTTTCCAGCATTCGAGCACCGGCATCCCGGCGATCGGACTGTTCGGCACTTCCTGGGCTGCGGGGTTGACAATGTCGTTGGCTCCGATGACGATGGAGACGTCGACATCGGGGAAGTCCTCGTTGATTTCATCGAGTTCGAAAACGATATCGTAGGGCACCTTGGCCTCCGCCAGCAGCACGTTCATATGACCGGGCATCCGGCCGGCGACCGGATGGATGCCGAAGCGGACGTTGATC
>JAHEMX010000023.1 GCA_024643445.1 Desulfobulbaceae bacterium
TGATGGCGGTCAGAACCATGGCAATCCAGGCCGGGATAGCAAAGGTTACCGTGGCAATCGCCGATCCGTAGGCGCCGAGGCCGAAGAAGGCTGCGTGGCCCAGGGATATCTGCCCGGCATACCCGATAAAGAGATTGAGTCCGAGGACGACAATCGCGTTGATGGCAATGAGATTGGTCAGTCCGAGGGTATAGGGATTGTTTTCAAACAGTGGAAAGACAATCAGGAGAGATGACAACAGGCCAACCGTGAGCCCGGTTCGGTGCAGATAGATGAAATAGAGTGATCTGTCCTTGAATGACATGACAACCTTACCCGTTCACCCCTTTGAAAAATGCATCAAGATTCTGGCTGGTATATTTTGCCGGAGCCAGTTTCTTGATGGCTTCAACGCAGGCCTCTTTGCTGCAGAATAATGCCTGTTTGCTCACTGCCAGCCCGAGCAGCACCAGGTTGGCGAGAACGCTGTTGCCAAGTTCCCTGGCAATGGTCGAGGCGTCTATCCGCTCCCCTTCACCAGCTCTGGCGGAATTGACGAACAGGATACCGGTCTTCTTGATCAGCGGGTGATGCACCGCGACATTGGCCTCATTGAGCATCAGGCCCACGTCCGCCTGGCCGGTACGGATCAGGGGGGAGGCGAAATCACCGATCTTGATAGTGGAAAGAACGGTTCCTCCGCGCTGCGCCATGCCGTGAGATTCGGACGTGAGGACGGCAACATCAAGATCGACGCCCACCTGGGCTATTACCCGGGTAAGATACAGCACACCCTGTCCACCGATTCCACTGACAATGATCTGCTGTTTCATCTTTTTTCCTCTTCAATTATGGCGCCGACCGGGCACACGGGAATACAGTTGCCGCAGCCGATACAGCGGTATACATCGACCACGGCGACGCCGTTGTCCTCATCCATGAGCAGCGCCGGGCATTCGAATTCATCGATACAGGTTCGGCAGCCGATACACTCATCGGTTATAAAGGCAATGCTCCGATCTTTTTCTCTGCGCGCTGCCGGGTCCATGATACAGGCCCGGCGGGAGATCACCACGGCGACGCCGCCATCCTGCCGGCGCGTATAGGTGTCGGCATCTTTCAGGATACGCTCGAAGCGCTCGTGATCGTAGGGGTCGCAGCTTTCTAAAAAACCGACGCCAGCCGCCCGGACGATGGGTTCAATGGCAATGGCCTTTGTTTCTTTTCCGCCGGCAGACAAACCCAGGTGGGGTACCGGTTGTCCGCCGGTCATGGCGGTTGTGCCATTGTCGAGAATAACGACGATGATCCGGGCCTGCTGAATAACGGCATTGATCAAGGCGGGTATCCCTGCGTGGAAGAAGGTTGAGTCGCCGATGGAAACCACCACGGTCGGAATCTCGTTACCGTCAAGCTTGTAGGCCTGATAGAAACCGGCTCCCTGACTGATACAGGCACCCATGCAATGAACGGTATGGACCGCATCCAGATTCATGCCAAGCGTGTAACAACCGATATCGGAAGGGAAAATTCCGTCCGGGAAGGTTTTCTTGATGCTGTAGAAGGCGGCACGGTGCGGGCAGCCGGGACAAAGAGAGGGCCGCTGGCCGCGGGCAACCGCCTTCTTTTCAGCGGGCTGCTCAAGACCGAGAAAAGCGGCAATGGCCTGATGCAGCACATCAGGCGTCAGCTCGCCTTCACGGGCAATGGCACCTGTCTGTTTTCCTTGTGCGCCGGGGTGCGCGAGCTGCAATTCGATGACCGGGTAGGTTTCCTCAAGTATCAGCAAGCGGTCGTAATCATTGTGTAGTTTTCTGATGAAGGTCGGGCTGAGCGGGTAGGGCATGAGCACCTGGTAGATGTCAAGCATGCCGCTTAATCCCAGTTCGTCGAGCAGGTCTTTGAGATTGGCATAGGCAATGCCCGAGGCCACCAGAGCCGTCCTGGCCGTGCTGCCGGCAGAGGGCTCAGCCGGGATCAGCCGCGGCTGCCAGAGCGGCTCGAGGGCAACCTGTTCGAGCTTGTTATTCAGATCGCGGTGCAATCCCGGCAGGAAGGCCGGAGTGGCACACCAGCGGCCGGTATTTTTCTCAAAGGCTGAAGCCCGTGCCGGCTGCTTCGGTTCGGAGAGGATAACATTCTGGCGTGAGTGACAGATACGGGTGGTCGGGCGCAGCACGATATTCATCTCGTATTTCTCGGAGAGTCCGTAAGCCGGGGCGACCATCTGCATGGCCTCGGCCGGGCTGGAAGGATCGAGAACCGGCACGCGCCCCTGCAGGCAGAACAGCCGGGTGTCCTGCTCGTTCTGCGAGCTGTGAGGCCCGGGGTCATCGCAGACGATGGTGAGCATGCCGCCTTTTACCCCGAGATAGGCGGTGCGCATGAACGGGTCGGCGGCAACATTGAGGCCAACCTGTTTCATCACCGCCACTGATCGCTTGCCGGTATAACTGGCCGCCAGGGCAACTTCAAAAGCGATCTTCTCGTTTACCGACCATTCAATATGGAGTGGCAGCGCCGAATCATCTTTGCTGTTGATAATACTTTGCAGGATTTCAGTCGATGGCGTGCCCGGGTAAGCGGCCGCTACCTGGCAGCCGGCTTCTATCAGTCCACGTCCGATTGCTTCATTGCCCATCAAAAGTTGACGCTGATCTTTAATCATAAAAATTCCTTCATGTATCGAGCTTCTCGGTCACCCCGGGTGAAAATGAGCAGGGGTGGACAACCTTATTTTTCCAGTAAGCCTTTCGGCCTGACGAAAAGAACCAGTAACAGTACGACAAACGCGACCACGTCCTTGTAGGCGCTCGAGATATAGCCGGCGGACAGTGATTCAAGCAGGCCAAGGACCATGCCGCCGAGTATTGCTCCCGGAAAGGAACTGAAACCGCCCATGATGGCTGCCGCGAATCCTTTGAGGCCGAGAAGTACACCGACATCGTAGTTCAGTGTCGTGATCGGCGTCACGAGCACCCCGGCCAGCCCGCCGAGTGCACCTGCTATAGCATAGCTGGTCAATCGTATGCGGCCGGCCGGGATACCGACAACAGCCGCGGCGGTCGGGTTGGACGCAACGGCGCGCATGGAAAGACCCAGTGATGTCTTGTAGAAAAACCAGGTGAGCAGACCAATGGCGACAACGGTAAGGGCGATGATCCACAGGGCCTGAGGCAGCACGCTTGCCCCGAGGATGTTTACCGGGGTGTCTTCCGTCAGCGGCGGCAGCGCCATACGGTTTTTTCCCCAGATCAGCTTGATAATACCGCGCAGAATGATGGACAGGCCGACGGTCAGGAAGATCAGGACCAGGTGATTATCAGAGCGTGCCGGACGCAGACCGAAGCGCTCCACCAGCATCGCCACGACGGCGACCCCGGCAACAGCCAGCAGAAGGCCAGGAATCATCGGTAGGCCGGCTCCGAACAGGGCGGAAAACATCAGCATCCCGCCGAGGGTGACGAAATCGACCTGTACAAAATTGACGATCCCCATGGTGTTGTTCACCACGCAGAAACCAAGAGCTATCAGTGAATAGATAGCGCCATTGGTCAATCCGGAAAAGATGTATTGCAACAGGTCCTGGAACATCTCAATAACAAACTCCTGCGCCGACTTCCGAGTCCGTTAGTTCAGCGGGCAAGAAGGTGAGCATCGCGAGAAAAGAGTTGACAATTGTTTGTGCTGTACTAGCTTGCTAGTACATGGAGGCAAACCTAAACGACATATCCTCTTTAGTCAATCATTTGCTTGCGCAGAAGTCTTTTAAAGAAATGGAAAAAGTACTGCGTCAGCTGCTGACGTCGAGTGAGTTGACCGAGGTGAACAACCGGCTGCAGATTATCGAGATGCTGGAACAGGGTATTCCCCAGCGGCAGATCGCCGATAGACTCGGCGTCGGTATTGCCACCGTAACGCGGGGATCAAGCATTCTCAAGCAGGAAAAGACCTTGTAAAACAGGTGCATGGCACGTCTGAACGGGAAGTGTCGTGTCTCACCGGATCAATCCTCGGTACGCATACGGCAACCCCCTTTGTCACCAAATAAAACGGCGTTTCCGGCATGACTGCCTGAAACGCCGTTACTGCCTGTTCAGCGGAACAGATTGAGCGATTACAGGTCGCTGTGCAGGTCCGCCGGCCCGTAGTATTCTCTCGGGTGCGCGCAGGCCGGACATTTTGCCGGCGGCTGGGTGCCTTTGTGCAGGTAACCGCAGAGGCTGCACTTCCAGGTGATCGGCTCGTCACGGGTGAAGACGGTACCGTTGTTGACGCGGGCGAGAAGCTTCTTGTAGCGATCGCGATGCTCTGCTTCAACCTTGCCGATCTGCTCAAATTTCATGGCAGCTTCCATGTTGCCTTCCGCTTTGGCTATCTTGGCAAAATCCGGGTACATGGTGGTGGTTTCGTAATTTTCACCGTCAATCGCTTCCTGAAGATTCTTGGCGGTATCACCAATACCGTTGAGCAGTTTGAAATGGTCATTGGCATGCCGCATTTCATTTATTGCCGTTTCTTCAAAAAGACTGGCGATGTAGTGGTAGCCTTCCTTGCGGGCTGCCTTGGCAAAGAAGGTATACTTGTTTCTGGCCATTGACTCGCCGGCAAATGCCGCATTCAGGTTTTCAATTGTTTTGCTCATAATTCTCTCCTTGAAAAATAGAGGTGGTAGAATAAGAGTTAGTCTGATAACTCCTGCCAAATCAAAGTAAGTTCTTTCGATAATGATAATTTTTATCGAACAATGCAAGGACTAATGAAAGATGCCGGGAAAAAAGGGAAAACGAGACCACGATGTAGTAGTTGATACCCTGTTCCGGTTCCGTGCGGTACTGCCTGACCGAGGAGATCCATCCGGTTTTTTGGGCAGAGTGCCGGTGTCCCTCTTGCCGCCGTTTACTCCGCCTGCCTGAGCCCGCTTTCTATTTCGGCGTATCCATTGCCTTGACGTCGGGGAGCAGGGAGAATACGAGCGCACCCGGCTCTATCACAATATCCTTGACCTGCATATTGATAGCAAGCTGCCTGCTTCCTGTATTTGTTATGATCGGCTGCAGCTTGTTTATGACGATCGGTATTTCCTTGCCGTTAAAGAGAGAGACAAGCAGCGCCGCTATTTCGTTGCTTTTCTGATCAGCGTCAGGTGCTATTTCAGAGACCTGGGGTATGATAAAAAGCGTCTGGCTCGCTTCATCAAAACGTGTACTTGCACCAATGTTGAAATCCAGTTGCACGTTTCCGACATTGAGGGCAATCTGGTGACCGGCGATAGCCGTCTTGATCCGCATGTCGCTGCCATTTACGACGAGGTGCGCGGAAAGTTTCTGTTTTGCCAGCTTGATGCGGTCAATTTGATTGATGGCTATCACCCCGGTCAGCGCGGCGGATTGCTCGGGGAACTGGATGGGCAGGCTTTTCTTTATCGTATCTACCAGAACTGCCTCAGGAATACTCATGGTGATCGTCGTTTTGCTGGGTGAGGCGGCCAGAACCGGCATGACTGAGGTCAAAAACAGGATAGCAAGTAAGACGAAATTCTTTTTCATGATAGTGATTCCGTGGTTCATTTGCAGCTCTGTGGCGGTCATCATAGTCCGCTCTACCGTCAACAGCGCTTTGAAATAGTTCGTTGCATATACCTTATGCGATACGTTACCCTAATATAATCGATATATTGGAACAAGCAATCTGTTGCCGCTGCCAGCGACATTATCGTGGAAATGCCTGTATGGTAAAAATTACCGTTTCTTCTGACTGTCTCATTGAAGACCTTGATCCGGTTCTGGAGCGGGCGATTAAAGAGAGGCTGACGATCGACAACCCCCAGTATATTGCGGCAAAACGCTATGGTCGATGGATCGGCAAGAAACTCAAGCCGACCATCAAGTGTTATGAACAGGATGGAGGGAGTCTCCGGATTCCGAGGGGATTTTCAAACCAGGCGGTTTTGCTCTGCCGCGAACTGATGGGGGTTGAGCCGCAGATCATCGATCTGCGCAGGCGCTTGCCCGAGGTCGATTTCAGTTTTCAGGCGACCTTGCGCGCCTACCAGGAAATCGCCGTTAAGGCCGTCTGCGCCCACTCCTTCGGCGTGCTTGAGGCCGGCACCGGCAGCGGCAAGACGATCATGGCCCTGGCGGCTGTCTCCGAGAGAAAACAGCCGACGATTGTCGTGGTGCATACCAAGGAGCTTCTCTACCAGTGGCAGGAGCGGATTCAAGAATTCCTCGGTCTTGAAGCCGGCCTGATCGGTGACGGCAAATTCGAAATCAGGCCGGTGACGGTGGCAATTGTCAACACTGCCCGCAAGCGCACCCAGGAGCTGACCCCGCATTTCGGTCACCTCATTGTGGATGAATGCCATCGCGTTCCGGCAGCACTTTTCACCGATGTTGTCTCCCGTTTCGACAGCTATTATCTGCTTGGCCTTTCCGCCACCGCATTTCGCAGTGATGAGGGGATGACCCGGCTGATCTATTATTTCATGGGAGATCGTGCCCACCGGGTGGACCAGTTACACCTGAAGGTTACCGGGGCGGTGCTGAGACCACGGATTATTCGAAGGAAAACGGAATTCACCTATGGCTATCGAGGCGATTACCAGGCGCTGATCTCTGCCCTGACCAGACATGAAGGGCGAAATCGGCAGATTGTCGACGATATTCTCAGGACGGTAGCAGAAGATCCGGGCGGTACGGCCCTGGTGGTCTCGGACCGGGTCAGTCATTGTCAGGTTTTCTTTGATCTGCTGGAAAAACATGGTGTACGGGTGGAGCTTCTTACCGGCCAGATAGCACCTGAACAGAGATCGGCAATCGTCGCACAGGTCCAGGAGGGTAGGGTAGCTGTTCTGGTGGCAACCCTGCAGCTCATCGGTGAGGGTTTTGACTGTTCCGGGCTGTCCAGCCTCTTTCTGACCACCCCGATCACCTTCGAGGGCAGGTTATTGCAGGTGATTGGCCGTATCATGCGTCCGGCCGAGAATAAATCTCCCTGTGTTTACGACTATGTCGATGAAAATGTATCAGCCCTGCGCCGCTCAGCGGCGGCACGGCAAAAGGTCCTGCTCGGATTGTAAGTCTTCTCCCGTCGGCCATCCCCCCTGTCACTATTGATGGTTTCGTAAAAAGTCAAATACTCGATGGCTCAGTAAAAAACTTCGTCTGCGAGGCGCATAAAAATTTCTATTATTTCGGCTTACTCCGGTACGTCGTGATGATAGAAATTTTGTAGCAACGAAGTAGATGGAGGGTTTTTGCGACACCATCACTATTTCTTTGCAACTCTCAGGCGTCTGGTGTATGCTTGCTGCCCCGCGGCGGAATGTCGCGGACTGACGCCTGTTTAAGGCAGCTTTGCACTATTAAAAATAAAGAGGATTGCCGCTCGCAGAACCGGCATGAGTATATGCAACAGGAAAAAATCCGCAATGTAGCAATCATTGCCCATGTCGATCACGGCAAGACTACGCTGATCGATAAATTGTTTCGACACTCCGGCATGTTCCGTGATAACCAGGCCGTTGCCGAGCGGTTGATGGATTCGATGGATCTTGAGCGTGAACGGGGCATCACCATTACTGCCAAAAACGGCTCCTACAGTTATAAGGACTACTGGTTCAATATTATCGATACCCCCGGTCATGCAGACTTCGGCGGTCAGGTTGAGCGCGTGCTGCGTATGGCGGACGGCGCACTCCTGCTTGTCGATGCCCAGGAAGGGCCGATGCCGCAGACCTATTTTGTTTTGAAGAAGGCCCTGGAAAACCATCTGCCGGTTATCGTCGTGATAAACAAGATTGATAAACCCGCAGCCCGGTGTGACTGGGTTGTCGACCAGGTATTCGATCTTTTTGTCAAGCTCGAGGCACCTGATCACATCCTGGATTTTCCGGTTGTCTACTCCTCTGCCAAAGAAGGATATGCCCTTGCCGACCCGAACGACCCGGTTGAAAACGGTGGTTCGATGGCCATCATTTCCGAGATGATAATCAAGACAATCCCGCCGCCGGCTGGTGACATCGACAGTCCGCTGCAGATGCAGGTGGGAACCATTGACTATTCGCCCTACCTTGGCCGGCTCGGAATCGGCAAGGTGGTGAACGGCACGATGGAGATCAATCAGCCGATTGCCGTTGCCCGGCGGGACGGTTCTATAAAACCGGTCCGGATTTCCAAGATTTATCGGTTTGAACGGGACGCCAAGGTTTCCATTGACCGGGCGATCACCGGGGAAATCGTGGCGATTGCCGGCATGGATGATGTGACGGTCGGTGTGACCTTTACCGACCCGGACGCCCCCCGCCCACTGCCGCTGATCGATATCGATCCTCCGACCATATCGATGGATTTCATTCCGAACGATTCACCCTTTGCCGGTACCGAAGGAAAATTTGTGACGTCAAGGCATCTCAAGGAACGGCTGGAGCGTGAGACCCTGGCTGATGTTGCCCTGCAGGTCGAGCAATTGCAGGAGGGTATTGGCTACAAGGTCTCCGGAAGGGGTGAGTTGCACCTCTCTATCCTGATCGAGAAGATGCGGCGTGAGGGGTATGAGCTGCAGGTTACCCGGCCGCAGGTGATCATGCGCGAAGAAGATGGCAGGCTCCTGGAACCCTATGAGCGGCTGACGGTCGATGTCGATGAGGAATTCCAGGGGGCGGTGATTGAAAAGCTCGGCAAGCTGAAAGGACTGCTGGAGGAAATGTCCCAGCATCACGGCATGACCAGAATGGTCTTCAAGGTGCCGACGCGCGGTCTTCTCGGGTATCGTTCCCAGTTCATGACCGATACCAGGGGCATGGGCACCATGAACTACGTTTTTGATTGTTATGGTCCTTATGCCGGTGATATCATAAACCGGATCAACGGTGTGCTGGTTACCAAGGAATCCTGCACGTCCGTTGCCTACGCCCTTTTTAATCTGCAGGACCGCGGCACGCTCTTTATCGATCCCGGTGAAAAGCTGTATCCCGGTCAGGTGGTCGGCGAGAACTGTCGTTCGGGGGATCTGGTGGTCAATCCGGCAAAGGGCAAGAAACTGACCAACATGCGGGCGTCAGGCAACGATGAAGCGGTGCTGTTAACGCCGCCGAGAAGCATGACGCTGGAGGATTGTATTGCTTTTATCAATGATGATGAACTGGTGGAAGCGACACCCCTGTCGGTCCGGCTGCGTAAAAGAGTCGTCGCAAAACTCAGAGCTCACTAAAAACCATGAAGTCAATAATCATCTTGAGCCTGTCTATCCTGGCGGGACTCGGCGTGTTCGGGTTTATCGCCAAGAAATACGGCAGTGACTGCATCCCGTGAATGATGCTCTACGGCTCCGTAGGTGCGGGGATTTTCACGTTTTGGGCGCTCAACGCCCTGCTTTGATCGTTTCAGTCTGACGGGCTGGAATAGCTATCTTCCGCTCTGGTGGAAATAGTCTGCCAGAATCCGGGCATGATCGAAGGCCAGTTCCGGCAGGCTGTCTCGGGAGAATAACGCCGCTTTGCCGGCGTCATCTCCCGCCACCGGCAGTCCTTCGGCCCTGCCGATAAAGACCGTCGAGGCGGTGTGCATGCGCTCATCACGGCCGGGGTCCGAGTAGGTCCGGAACTGTCGCAGATCAGTAACCGCAAGTCCTGTCTCCTCTCTTGCTTCCCGGACGGCAGCCGTTTCAAATGACTCGCCGTAGTCGACAAAACCCCCCGGAAGGGCCCAGCCGCGGGGCGGGTTATTCCTCTCTATCAGCACCACTTTATTAGCAATTTCTATGATGATATCGACGGTTGGTACCGGATTTCTCGGTGGCACTTCATGCCGGCAATGGGGACATTTCATGGGCGTAATTTCAGGGTGGGGCAATGAGAAAAGGCCGGGTTATGGTCATTACTCCTGTCCCTCGGCCGCCGAAAAATCAAACAGATCGGAGATTTCATCCCAGTTGGCGACTGCCGGCAGGTGGTGCTGATTGCGATTCCACGGCTGGGTATAAACGATGGGGACAGGCCTGCTTCAGCGAGCTGCAGACAGGTCAGGGTCCGATCGTCGATGAAATGCTGGAGGCCGCACTGCCTGATAAATGTTTCCTTGTTGTCGTGATCCCCGGTTGCGACCAGCCGGATATGGCCTCCGTTCCGAGTGCTGCAATAAAAATCAAACCAGTCCTGAACCGGCCCGATGACAGGCCTGGCGGTGATAATGGTCACATCGGCGACACGGCTGAGGCGGACCAGGGTCTCGACGGCTCCCGCCATCGGTTTGAGACCGACTCCAAGGGAATCCTGGAGAATGTCATCAAAGATGCTCTCAACGACTTTGCGAGGGATATCGGTGCAATGTTCAACCTGAAAGCTGCTGATCTCTTCCAGGCTGATTGAACAATAGTCATACCTTTCGCAGGCCAGCCTGATGAAGGCTTCACCGATGTCCGCGATCACCCCGTCAAAGTCGAAGCCGACCGAATCCGGGCGAATTTTTTTCAGCGGGGTATGCTGCCTTGCCGCAAAGTTCGAGTGTCGGCCCGGGTTACTTGCTGATGACGGCATCTTCAATAATCACAACATATTTGTAGCCGGCACCAAAGTCCTTGTCGGCAGCGAGTCTTCCTTCAATCGTCAGCGCTTGCGCTTCCAGTACTTGTTCTTTGGTTGTCACCACGAGATCATGGGTGTTCTCCATCGGGTTGCCGCTGCCGTCCTGCAGGTGTAGCCAGTTTTTGCCCATGATATTGGCGTTGTATTTAACCACCTGACCCCTCACGCGTACGGTCTTGCCGTCCAGTTCACTGGCCTTGGCAAAAATCTCTCCGATGGTATACGCGTTTTCACCCGTTGCTTTTTCAACCGAGATTTCCTTGAAGGGAACAATGGCGCCCATACTTCCGCCGGAACTTATGGACGGCTGAATCTCTTTGCTTGCAGGGTTTTGCTGTTCAGCGGCGATGGCCGCGGCAAAAGAGTCATCTCCGGCCGGTTTTGCGGCGGGAGCAGTCTGGTGGGGATTGGCCGCCGTTGAATCGACAATGCCCGGCGAGAAAAGGATACTGGGAAACGTCCTGTCCAGTACCTTACTGTGAAAATTTTTCATTTCCATGCCCGGTGTAATGGAAATGGCATCGCCGACCTTGACTGCGGATTGCGGCAGCGCCGCCCAGAGCGGGCCGCCGGGAGTATCGAGCTGGACGTAGGTGTAGCCGGCCGCATCCATGGTTTCCATGACTGTGCCGGAGAGTACTTCGCTGCTGGGGGGCATATCTGCCGCATGGCTTGCACCGGCTGAGGTCATGATTCCAAAAAACAGGAGGAAACAGCTGAGTACAGCCCTAAAAAAGATCGGAATCATTAATGGTCTCCTTATTATGTGGTGAGTTACTATGAACGCCTCACGTTATGATATATCAATCAGGTTCTTTTGCAAGCAGACGTGCGAGAAATATGAGCAGTTCGTCGTTCCAGCACTGATAGCCGGACTCGCTCAGATGCACCCCGTCATAGTCAAACAGCTCACTTCCTCCTTTTTCAAAGGGGGAACAGAGATCGAAATAGTGTGAACCCGTCTTTTGAGCAATGGCCTTCAGCTCGCTGTTTACTGCCTGCACCATCTCTTTTATTCCCGCTATATTATAGGGAAGCAGGCTGGTTACGATTCTTTCTGAGCGGGGAAAATGGGCTCCGAGTGCACGGCAGATCTGCTCAATGGTGATGGCAAAATCGGTATCGCCGAAGAGCAGATTGTTGGTTCCCGTCATCAAAATAATAGCATCCGGGGTGAGCGGCGTCCGGACCGGAAGCCGCCACAGGAGTTCCTCCGCCTGCTCACCGGGCATGCCGCTGCTGATCACGCGGTGCTGCGGAAGGCGGCGAGGCCAGTTAGCGAAATCAACAAGTGAATCACCGAGAAACAGCAGGCAGAGATTTTCCATATCACTTCCCTTTGCTTTCCTCCTGGAATTTTGCCCCTTCTTCCTGAGTGCAAGCCCCGGTCGATTGCAGAACAGCAAGACCCATATTTTTCACAAGAATTCCGGAACCGGGAGACACACGGTCGGCCTTATCCGCAGCGACGATATCGGCCGGACTTGGCGCTGCCGTGTTGATGATAAATCGCCAGGTGTCTCTGACGGATGGTGACGGAAGATCCGGAACGATAAACTCAGCATCAGCCGCCATATCGCCGTTGACCATGATATAAAAGTCACTTGCTGCCGTTTCGGCCGGGTACGAGCTGCGCAGCAGAAAGGCAAGTGTCCTGCAGTCGGCCGACCAGTCAGGCTGTCCGGGGAAAAGCGATTGCCAGGTTATCTCCGGCTGCAGCTGTCCCTGCGCGTCAGTGGACGGGTTAAAGAATTCCTGGCGCCTGAAAACCGGCTGTTTTTTCCTCAATGCAATACATGCCCGGAAAAACCGGAGCAGATCCCGATTCTGCCGGGCCAGCTCCCAATTCAGCCAGCTGAGATCGTTATCCTGGCACCAGCCGTTGTTGTTTCCCCGCTGGCTTCTGCCGAATTCATCACCCGCGGTGATCATCGGTATTCCCTGGGAAAACAGCAGCAGCGCAGCAAAGGTTCGCATGCGCCTGCCACGCAGTTCTGCCGTTTTACCGGGACATGGATCACCTTCGTGACCGCTGTTCCAGCTGAGGTTGTGCTTCTCACCATCATGGTCCTGTTCACCGTTGGCCATGTTTGACTTTTCATTATAACTGACCAGATCGTAGAGAGTAAATCCATCATGACAGGTGATAAAGTTTACCGAGTTCAGCGGGCCTCGTCCGTCGGATTGATAGAGATCAGAGCTGCCGGCGATCCTGGTGGCAAGATCGCGAACACTATCCGGGTATCCTGCCATAAATCTTCGTATATCGTCGCGATATCTGCCATTCCACTCGGCCCAGCGAGGACTGGCGGAGAATGAGCCGACCTGGTACAGTCCCGCCGCATCCCAGGCCTCGGCGATGATCTTGGTATGCTGCAGCAGCGGGTCCGCCGCGATCAGACTTACCAGCGGCGGGTCTGTAAGAATTTCGCCATCACTGCCTCTGCTGAAAATAGAGGCCAGGTCGAATCGGAAGCCGTCAATGTGCATTTCGCTTACCAGATAACGCAGCGCCTCGAGAATCAGGTGCCTGACCACGGGATGGTTGCCGTCAACACTGTTTCCACAGCCGGTAAAGTTGTGATAGTCACCGGTCAGCGCATCGATCATGTAATAGGTGGCGTTGTCGATACCCCTGAAGCCGGAGGTGTTGCCGTCAAGATCGGTTTCGCCGGTGTGGTTGAAAACAATATCAAGGATGACCTCTATCCCGGCCTGGTGCAGGCTTCTGACCATGGTCCTGAATTCATCGAGGTCCGAGGTGGGAGAAGAGGCCAGCCCGGATTTGAGGGCAAAAAAGGAAAGGGGATTGTAGCCCCAATAATTCAGCAGCCTCTCACCGCTTTCAGGATGGAAAAACTTGTTGTCCGTCTCGTCCCACTCATGCACCGGAAGCAGTTCCACGGCGGTAATGCCGAGTTCTTTCAGGTAGGGGATCTTCTCGATGATGCCGAGATAGGTTCCCGGTGCGCTGACACCAGAGCTGTCATGCCTGGTGAACCCTCGTACATGCAGCTCGTAGATAATGGTTTCAGCTGCCGCAGCGGCAAGTGGCCGGTCTTCCTGCCAGTCGAACTCATCGGTCACGCCAGTCAGGCAGAGCGGCTCTTTTCCGTAATATGAGACAGCCCCCCACGGCCGGGGAACAAGGCGGGTGCAGAAGGGATCAAGGAGCACTTTTTCGGGGAAAAAGAGGATGCCTTCAGAAGGTTTGTCCGTACCGTCGACACGATAACCGTAGCGCAGCATGCAGTCTTTAAACTCAAGCCCGATGTGCCAGGTATCGCCAGTCCGGTTGCCTTTCGGATCAAGCTCAATCTCCAGGGTCGTCGCATGGGGGGTTATCTCCTGATCAAAGGCGATGACCAGACTCACTGAGCTTGCGTGACGACCATAGAGGGCGAAATTGACATAGTTGTCCTGTTCTGACGTGCCGAGTGGTGACGGTACACCGGGGAGTTTTCTGACTATCGGGTTTTGCGTGGACATTCTGAGAATGATTATTATAATCGAATAAGTGTTAGCTACATGTAAAATCAGCAGAACTATAACAGGGTTTGCCGGGGCGTAACAGCAGAAAACGGCGTTACGGTAGAAGGAATAAGGAGTTTGCTATGGGAATGTTTCACAAGCTGCGGGTGGGTGAAGAGACGATCAGGTCAATCGACTGGGAGATGACTCCCGAGTTAACCTTTGGCACATTTGAATCCTGGGGCGGACGGGAACGCGTGCGAAGCAACAATGAAAGAATCCATTATTTCTTCGTCGACAGCTGGGGAGAAGAACCAAGGCTCTGCCTGATGGAGAGAGGCGTGAAACATGCCAGGATCGTCGCCGAGATCAAGGCCCCGAAAGAGATGGTGCAGAATTGCGTGAACAGCCAGGGGCGAGTCGCTTTTTATGACAGGAGTTTTGCCATCGATGAGCGTATTCGAGACTGGCTGATCGAGCATGTGCTTGATGATGGCGATAACAGCCTCGTTCGACCGCTGCGAGAGGAGCAGCCGGTGGAGGATATGGGCAGGAGTCTGCCGAAATGGGACGGCAAGAACGAGGCCGGCGACCTGGTTGTACTACCCTCCGAACAGGCGAGTCTGTCTGAAGAAGAGGTGACCGAAATTATCCGCAGATGGAATTTTTTTGATGCGGTGCTTAACCCCGGTGGAGCCTTTGTCAATCACCTGCATGACAGTGGTAACAAGACGATTGTCGACCAGAAGACCGGCCTGATGTGGCAGCGTGATGGTCTGGATATCAACTCCATACGTTCGATGACGAGATCGCTGGCCAAACTCAATACAGAGCATTTTGCCGGGTACCATGACTGGCGTCTGCCGACCCTTGAGGAGGCCCTGTCGCTGATGGAGCCGGTCGCCAACGATAAAGGGATTTACCTTAACAGTAATTTTTCCAGGGAACAGCCTTTTGTCTTCGTTGCGGCCCGGAGAACGACGGGCGGCTACTGGTTTGTGGACTACAAACAGGGACGGGCATTCTGGTCCTCGGGAACCATTCCGGGCGGTTTCGGCCGGCTGTGTCGCACGCTTGCCTGATCGGCCGTGTCCTGGGCACTCTTATCCAGTATCTGTCCTGAAATGAGCAATGTTGTTTTAAATCGAGGCGCTCGATAGATGTAACCGCAGGAATATAGTCGATATTCCGAGGATTACCTTTTGAGAGTAACGAAGAGTTGGGGGAAACAGGCCACTCCAGGACAGACACTGTCTATAATCAATGATCCCTCGCGGTTACTGAGAAAAGACATCGGGGATCAGTCTTTTAGCCGGGCAGGAAGCAGTCCTGCGTTGCCTATCGGTTTGTAGCAGAAAAATACAAGCTCCCTCCCGTTATGTTAATTCCCTATTGGCTACGCCACTATCTCTGACTATTATAGTATTGACTTTGGCAGGTAAACCACGCACAATGGCGGATATTTTTTCAAAGGCAGTAGTATCGCAACCGGCCAGTGCCTGGTGCACTGCTTCTTATCTACCAGATTTTGGTTTCGCATCGTCACCGGACGGTGACGTTAAATGACAGCCCAGCCTCGCGCTGGAGGAAGAAAAGACAATGAACAAAGAATTTCAGATCAGGTTTGCCGAGCGCATGAACCAGTTGCCGCCCTATCTCTTCGGCATGATC
>JAHEMX010000400.1 GCA_024643445.1 Desulfobulbaceae bacterium
GACTTGAACCAACGACTCTCTGCTTAAAAGGCAGATACTCTACCGACTGAGTTAACGACCCGATGAAGGACAGTTTTATACTAATTCAGAAAATCGGTGTCAAGGAAAACTTTAATCTGATGTTTACCACCAGGGTATCAGAAAATCAAGGCAGGATGAGAGAGTGGTGTCCATACAGGCGAGGGCGGAATGGAGTATTAAATATTTGTTACAATGGATTCTGGGTGATATAAGTGTAGTTTTCAATAGACGTAGGAAGGTATACGTGACGGCAAAAGGGTGAACAAGTGACCACAATGGACCATGATTTGAGGATGAGATGGCTTTTATAAACGGATCTGCAAGCTTTACGCGTTTCAGCATTGAAGGTGAATTGCCCGAAAATTCGATGGAATTTATTGCCCAGCGGATTGCGGCATATTCGTTTCAGGATATTGATGATACCATTGAAGAGTATTCAATGGGGTGGGTTTCTGTTGCCAATATGTTTGATGCCTCCTTCCGCTATGCCTCTTTCATGAATGGCGATTATGTGGTTTTGTCACTGCGCCTTGATGAGCGAAAAGTGTCTCCTGCTGTCCTGAAAAAATTTATTCAGAAGGAAGAGGAACGGATAAAGCGGGAAAAACAGATACCTCGACTGGGAAGGGCGGCCCGGCTGGAAATAAAGGAACGCATCAAGACGGAGTTGACCAGGAAAGCAATGCCGGTGCCGACGGTTTACGATCTGGTCTGGAACCTTTCAGAATCGACGGTGATTTTTTTTACCACGAACAGAAAAGCACATGCGCTTCTTGAGGATATTTTCAAGGATTGCTTCGGCTTGCTGCTGGTTCATCAAATCCCCTGGGTGACGGCACAATACCTCCTGGACCCTGCAGAATTGGGGAGTATGGAGAAACTGGCGCCGGAGATATTTGTCTGAGCAAAAAAAGTCAGAAACTAGGTTGAGAATAATATGGATTTAGTAGATCTCATTACGGAAAAGCGGTTTCTTGGCCAGGAATTCCTTACCTGGCTCTGGTGGAAGAGTGAGGAGCGGGGAGGCTCCGTCAACCTGCCCGGACAGGGTGATATTATCGTCGTATTTGAAAAGCATATGGTTCTGGAATACGGTGAAGCGGATTACAGCGAGAAACTTATCTGTTCAGGATTGCAAACCGAGCTTAAAGAGGCGAGAACAGGACTAAGAACCGGGAAAAAACTGGAACAGGCGCGGGTTCAGATCATCAAAGACGATTATGAATTCAATGTAACGCTCGGGGCGACCCTGTTTGACTATAGAAGTGTGCGACCACCGAAAACAGAAGCCTCTATGCCGGAAAACAGGAAGTCGGATGAGGAAATAGAAGGGCTGATCCTTGAAAGGATTTTTCTCTTTGAAGAGCTGACAAGGATTGTCAATGACCTGTATCGATTGTACCTGAAAACAAGGCTCTCAGAAAACTGGCAAAGGGAACTGACGGCTATCAGGAGTTGGGTGCACCAGTCAGCAGATAATGTTTAAGGTAGACAACGGGAAACTATGGAGTTTGAGACGGTAATAGGGCTGGAAATACATGCCCAGATGAAGACGGATTCGAAAATTTTCTGCGGCTGCACCACCTCCTTCGGCTCGCCGCCGAACACCAATACCTGCCCGGTATGCCTGGGTTTACCGGGAAGTCTGCCGGTTTTGAACAAACGGGTTGTGGAGTTTGCCATTAAAATGGGTTTAGCGACAAATTCCACCATCAACGCCACTAACCAGTTCGCCAGGAAAAATTATTTTTATCCGGACCTTCCGAAAGGTTACCAGACCTCGCAATTTGACCGGCCGATCATTGAGCACGGTTATGTGGATATTGAGGTTGATGGAGAACACAAACGAATCGGCATCACCCGCATGCATATGGAAGAAGATGCCGGTAAGCTGATCCATGATGATTATGAGCCTTTCTCCTATGTCGATCTGAACCGGACCGGGACTCCCCTGCTTGAAATCGTCTCCGAGCCGGACCTGCGATCCCCGCGGCAGGCCTCAGCCTATTTGAAAAAAATTCACGCGATTTTACGTTATCTTGATATCTGTGACGGAAATATGCAGGAAGGCAGTTTTCGCTGCGATGCCAATATTTCACTCAGGCCCTTTGGCCGCGACGAACTTGGTACCCGGACGGAGTTGAAGAACATGAATTCCTTTCGCAATGTCCAGGCCGCTCTGGAGTATGAAGAGCGCCGGCAGCGTGACATCCTGCTCGAGGGAGGGAGCATCACGCAGCAGACTCTGCTCTGGAATCCGGATACGGAGAAAACAGAGCCCATGAGAGGCAAAGAAGATGCCCATGATTACCGTTATTTCCCGTGTCCGGACCTGATCCCGGTTGAGATTGGCGACAGCTGGATAGCTCAGGTCCGAAAGACGCTGCCGGAGTTACCGGACCAGAGGAAAAGTCGCTTCCTGCGCGAGTTTGATCTACCGGAATACGATGCAGCAATACTGACTGAATCGCGGGAACTGGCAGATTATTTCGAAACGGCAGTTAAGCGCTACGCTCAGCCCAAGAAGGTGTCCAACTGGATGATGACCGAGCTCCTGCGTGAACTCAAGGGCGGCAGTATCAGTGAATGCCGGGTGGCACCCGAGCAGCTCGGAGAGCTTCTGGATATGATTGAACAGGGAACGATCAGCGGAAAAATTGCCAAGGCGGTATTTGGTGATATGCTCGAGAGTGGTTTAGATCCCGGGATTATAGTAAAAAAGAAGGACCTGTTGCAGGTCTCCGACGAGTCGGAGTTGCTTGCTATCGTGCGGGAAATCATTGCCGAGAATCCGGCACAGGTAACTGATTATCGCAATGGAAAAACGAAATTGCTGGGATATTTCGTCGGACAGCTGATGCAGAGAACCAAAGGCAAGGCGAATCCGGGCCTGGCAAATCAATTGTTCAACAAGGAGCTGACAGGTTGACAGGCTTGCAGTGGCGCTGATGAACAAGGAGCAGTGGCAGGAAAAGGGGAGCGGGCACCGGGCCCGTTTGCGACAGCGGTTTATAGACCAGGGACTCAGCGGATTCAGCGATGAAGCGGTTCTTGAACTGCTGCTGTCATTCGGTACGCCGCGTAAGGATTGTAAGGAGCAGGCCCGTTCACTGCTGAAACAATTCAAGACACTGCCCGGAGTGCTTGACGCAGACCCTCACGCGATCCAGGAAATAAAGGGAGTCGGGCCGGTAAACGGTTTCGCCCTGCGCTTTATCAAGTCTGTTGCCGACCGCTATCTCAAAGAGCGTTTACGCGAGAAGTCCTATCTCAAGTCATCACAGGACGTCATAGATTATCTGGTTCACACCATGAGAGGCCTGGCGGTAGAGGTCTTTACGGTGATCTATCTCGATTCTGCACTGGGCATTCTGGTGTCCGAGGTTGTTGCTGAAGGCACGATAAATGTAAATTCGGTCTATCCACGTGAAATCATCAAGCGGGCACTCTCCCATAACGCCGCGGCCCTGGTCGTTGCCCACAACCACCCCTCCGGCTCTTTAACCCCATCTTCCCAGGATCGCCGCCTCACCTCCAGTCTCTACCTGGCATGCTCACTGATGCATATCAGGCTTCTGGATCATATCATTGTCGGTGACGGGCATTACAGTTTTGCCGATAACGGCATCATGGCTGACATCGAGCGTTGGTGCATGACCGTCCAGCAGCAAGGCGGAGGAATTTGAGCGGGTGAACAGCCTTTACCTGCACATACCATTTTGTTTGAGCAAGTGTCTCTATTGTTCATTTTCTTCTTATCCGGGGCTGGATGAGTGGTATGAAAACTACTGCCTGGCGCTGTGCCGGGATATCAGGCAGGGGTACCCGGAGCGTCACGGTATCCCGCTTGATACGTTGTTTTTCGGGGGCGGCACGCCAACGGTTTTGCCTCTGGAACGACTTCTTGCCGTCAGCAAAACCTGCAGGGATGTGTTTGGATTTCATCCGGATGCGGAAATCTCCATCGAAGCAAATCCGGGTACGGTAACCCTCTCCGGTCTCAGGGGTCTCAACCAGGCCGGGTTCAACAGGCTGTCACTGGGCATCCAGTCCTGTGATGATGGTGAACTGGCGGCCCTGGGCCGTCTGCACAATGCTGCGCAGGGAATCTCGGCATTCAGGGATGGTCGTC
>JAHEMX010000401.1 GCA_024643445.1 Desulfobulbaceae bacterium
GAAACAAAAGGCATAGACCCTTTGATACGGATGATTGCTCCGTCAGCGTAGTGGTGTCCGGGTTTGTCGGCGATACTCTCGGAAACGAGAACTTTACCCGAGAGGATGAGAGCCTTCGCTTGTGTTAAATCCTCAGCCAGATTCCTCTTGAGAAGGAGTTCATCGAGCCGGACTGTTCTTTTTCGAGCTGTCACAAGCTGCCGGTTTTCCCGATGTAATAGCAAGCAAAACGCAACCCTTTAACGAGCCTGAAAATTAAAGGGTATCGAGTTTCTTCTGCGCCTGCCCCGCTTCAGGTGATTGGCCGTAGGAAGCGATTATCTTTTTATAGAGGATCTTGGCAGTATCCTTGTCGTTGAGGTTTTCAAACGCCATTGCCTGACGCAGCATTGCTCCGGGAGCCTTAGCGCTGGACGGATAATTGGTGATGATACTCTGGTATTCAAGGATTGCCTGGTCATATTCTTTCAGGCCGAACAAACACTCTCCCATCATGTATTTGGCATCAAGGGCGGCCTGGTCGTTTCCCCCGGAACCGGCAATTTTTTCAAAAACCTGATAGGCCTCACGGTATTTTCCCTGATCAAAAAGGCTTTTCCCTTTGTAGTCTGATCTTGATGATGTTTCAGTGGTACTGGCAGGGGAGGCGGCTGCAGCTGCAGCAACAGCCGATGTGGATGCGGGCGATGTGGTTGCACCGGGAACTGCACTGGCTGAATAGAGCTTCTTGGACTTCTCCGCGGGAATCCGTGTGATGGTAGGACCTTGGGCTGCCTGGCTTGCGGCTGCAGCCTTCTGTCGCGCTTCTTCGGCGTTTCTTGCCGCTTCGGTAGCCTTTCTTTTTGCTTCGTCAACTCGCGCTTGCTGAATGGCTTTAAGGTGTTCCTGCTGCGTTCTGATCTGCTCTGCTAACTGTTCAAGCTGCTGATCCTTGTCTGTGATCTCTTTGGAAAGTTGAGTCATCTCCGCCGCACGTTTCTCCTGTTCCTGCTTGGTATACGTTTTAAAGGCGGTTTCCAGTTCCTTGCTCTGCTCGTTGAGGCGTCTGTTAAGATGGCCGGCCTCCTCAAGTTCGCTCTTCAGTTGAAGAAAGTCCTGCTGCAGGCTTTCAATCTGACTTGCGGTGGCGGCATGACGTTTACGCAAATCATCGAGGCTCGTATTCTCGATTGTTGAAACTTTGTTGTTGAGTGTCCGCAGTTGGTAATTGATCTGATTAATTTCATCCTGTGAAGCACACTGAACAAGCAGGGGCGAAATCGAAAGCATACAGAGAAAAGACAAGGGTAGTTTTTTCATAACCAATTTATCTGATAGGAGGATTAATAATTTTTAACGGCCCATTGCGGGTAGGTTTGACTGCCCGGAAGAGAGAAAAGGACACGCTGGTTTGAACCATTCTTCATTATTCCATATATTTTAGTTATTCTGCCATCTCTTTTTGCGAATATAACCTGGTTTCCGTCCGGTGAGAATGCTGGAGACTCGTGGTGTGACTGATCGGTCGTTAACTGGGTTGTGGAACCGTCCTTAAAGGGATTAATGGTACAAATCTGGTAAATTCCGTCACGTAGACTGCTATAGACAATGAGGTTTTCAGTGGGCGACCAGGAAGGTTCAGCGTTCTCAATACCTTCATAGGTGAGGCGCTGAGTTTTTCCTGTAGCCAGTTCCATAAGGTATAATTGCGGTTTTTTACTCCGGTCTGAAACGAATACAATGTATTTACCATCGGGCGAGTAGGTTGCCGAGACATTGATACCTGCTTTATCGGTAAGTTGTTTTATAATCTCTCCTCGACGATCAATCATGAAGAGATCGGGATTACCCTCGAATGACAGGGTAACGATGAGTCTCTCTCCATCAGGTGACCAGGCTGGACTGAGATTCATCCCTTTCCTACGGGACAGTGATTGAGTGGTCTTGTTCTGTCTCAAGTCGGTGAGATAGAGGTTCTGGTTGCCGCTGTGAAAAGAGGAATAGGCGAGGTAATTGCCATCCGGCGAAAAACGGGGAGAAACGACGAGATAGTTGTGCCTGGTGACTTGGCGCATTTTTCTCCCAAGAATATCCGTGATAAATATTTCTTTAGGCTGGTTGTCGGCCGGCTGAGAGACAAAGCCGATTTGGGACGTCGCCACTCCCGGTTTACCGGTCAGTTCCTTGAGAACTGCATCGGTGAATTTGAAAACCATCTCGTCGCGGAGAAGCATGGTTCCTTGGTAGGATTTACCGATGAGCATGTCTCCGTTTGAAACGTCAAATAGACGAACTTCGATACTGATGTCATCCCCGTTATTCTGATAGCGTCCTATTGCAGCGTAATCAGCGCCAGCCGCTTTCCAGCTGTCAACACCATAGCCAACCGGCGTTTTAGCCGGGATGGCCTCTATTACACCATGAAATTCAAGGGAGAGGGCAAGGGTTTGGGCAAGTGTTCTGCCTAGTTCATCGGTTAATGCTTCGTTCCGGCTGTTCTGGAAAGGAGGAATGGCAAAGACTATCTTGCGCGCCTCCGGAGAGGTGATATCGAGGTAGACCCGCTCGGCAGCAAGTGATGGTGCGGTGTATGCACTAATGATGAAAAAGATATTGATAGCAAGCAGTAGAAATAGGCGTTTCATAATGTTTGGTTGTCCCCGGTATTATTGAATGCCTTCCGGCCTGAAGCGTAAACCAACCTCCCAGCTAGTCCTCTGCAGGGCCGGCGGAATAGGTGGCAGAGGAGAGGCGTCATGCAGGGTCTTACGGACAAATTGATCAAAGGTCGGATCATTGGACGCTTTCTCGAAAAATTGTTTTAAAATCGAACCATTCTGTGAGATTGTTATAACAACGACAGCCTCGGTTCCAGGATCCCAGTTTTTGTATTGGGGCAGGGACCAGAATTGTGCAATACGACCTGCAATGGTAGAATAATACTGCATTTCCAGGCCCGTCAGGGTACTTGAGCCCGATCTTCCCGAGGATTTTCTCGCCGGGCTGCTCTGCGTTTTTATTTCTGCCAGTTGTTGCTCCAGGAGTTTCTGCTGACGGGCCGCTTCTTCGGCGGCACGACGTGCCAACTCCGCAGCATCCTGCTCGGCTTTCAACGCTTCAGCAATGGTTTGCCGTTTACTTTGCTCAAGCTCCTTTTGCTTTAGTTTGTTATCCGGCGGTTCTTCCTTTTTTATCTTGCGTTTCACCGGTTTGATCGAAACAGGTTGCTCCGGTTGGGCTGGTGCCGACGGTGCTTTCACCTCTGCAAGAGGAATAGCCTTTGGTGACTCAACGGGGGGAGGCACCGGCTTACTTGCCGGAACAGGCTGCACTGCAACTTCCTGTACGACAGGCTCGCTGATACTGATGAGATTGACCGTATATATATCCTCATATTTTGCTTTTGATTTTAAAAGTCCAGGCAAAAATATGAAACTGAATGCCACGACAAGGTGGAGACCAATCGCCGCGTTGAGCGGTATTGTCCAGCTATTGTAAGCATTGTGTGTTGCACTGTACTGCATACCGCGATGTTATTTGTTTTCGTCTGAAGGCTGGGTTATCATTCCTAGTTTGTCAAATCCTGCTCTTTTCACATCGGCCATTATGGACACAACAATGCCATAAGGTACCGCTTTATCAGCCTTGAGAAAAACAGGTTTATCTTTTTCCTGCTTTGCATAAGCTGCCAACTGCTGAAAAAGAACTTTCTGCGTGACCTCTGTCTGGTCAAGGCTGATCTTCCCGGTCTTGTCAACCGTCACCACGATCGGATCCTCTTTCTGTCTCAGTGATTTTGTTGTGGTCTCCGGGAGATCAACATCCAGTCCCTGAGTCATCATCGGGGCTGTTACCATGAAAATGATAAGGAGCACCAGCATAACATCAACAAGTGGGGTAACGTTGATATCGGCAACCAGCTGCTTTCTTCCGTTGTTGTTTAGTGGACCCATGAAAATCAGATACGACCGAGTAAATCTCTTTCGACAAGATTGAGGAAATCAGTAGCAAAACTCTGAATGTTATACTGCACACTGGTCAGCTTGTTGGAATAAAAGTTGTAAAAAATAACGGCTGGAATTGCAGCTGCGAGTCCTGCTGCAGTGGCTACGAGTGCTTCTGAAATACCAGGCGCAACAACAGCCAGGGAAGCGGAACC
>JAHEMX010000024.1 GCA_024643445.1 Desulfobulbaceae bacterium
TCTGGTCGTCTACTGCCAGGATGATGATACCTTTGGTGACGGTATCGCCACGGTCTGCGATGACCGGAGCCTTGAACAATCGTTTCGCTATGACATCGAACATGTGCCGACCCTGATCCGCCAGCATGAGGGGAGCGAGACGGGGCGCGTATTCGGCTGGAACCGTCAGGAGTGGGAAACGCTTACCGGCCTGCGGGGACTGGGGGAAGCATTACCTGAGAACCAGCCCGGATGCGGCTCAAAATCCGTTGAACCTGGTGTCCCGGAAAAACTCCAGGCACGTTATGGCGCGGTTCCTCTTACCTCGCGGAAAATCGAATTTTCAGAATGGGATGATCCGGTGGAGCAGGCCTTTGAACGGGGCTGGACCGATGGCCTGCCCGTTGTTCCACCGACCGATGATCGTATTTTGCGTATGCTGGCGGGTACCGATCGGTCGCCTGACGAGGTGATCGGCATCATGCCGCCGAATATGCGGGAGTGCACCATTGAAAAAGTAGCGATCAACGCGGTCATGGCCGGTGCCCGACCGGAGTATATGCGCGTCATACTGGCCGTTGTCGAGGCGGCCCTGATACCAGAATTCACCCTGCATGGACTGCTCTGCACCCTCAATTACTCCGGCCCGGTCATCCTCGTTAACGGGCCGGTTACCAAGTCCATCGGCATGAACTGGGGCGGCAACTGCCTTGGCCAGGGCAACCGGGCAAATGCTACCATCGGCCGCACGCTGCAGCTCATAGTGCGCAATGTGGGCGGCGGTGTGCCGGGAGAAATTGACCGTGCCGTTTTCGGCAATCCCGGCAAATACACCTATTGTTTCGCCGAAGACGAAACCGATCCGGATTGGGAGCCGTTGCATGTAGCGCGCGGCTGCCTTCCCGGATCAAATGCGGTGACCCTGCATCAGGGGCATGGCTTGACCGGTTTTGCCGATAACGCTTCCCGCACTGCCGATGAACTTGCCCGTTCCCTCTCCTCTCAGCTGGTCAATGAGCTGCACCCGAAGCGGGTACAATGCGCAAATGTCCTCGTAGCCATATCCCCCGGACATTACCGTATATTTAAAGAAGATGGCTGGGGCAGAAAAGAAATTGAAGAAGCATTGCACGTCTACACCACACGTCCCGGCAAGGATCTGGTACGTGGCGCGCAGGGGATCGCAGAGGGTATAGATGGTTCCTATGTAGATGAAATGATGCCGAAATTCTGGCGCGATCACGGTATTCTTCTGGTCCGTGCGGGTGGCCAGGGGGGCTTGCTGAGCGCCATTATCGGCGGATGGGGCGGCGGTCGGAACCGCGACGAGATACGACCGGTGACCTATTCATTTTGACAGGAGAAAGGATATGGCTGAGAAAAACTTTTTACGCGATCCAACCAGCGAGGCGGCAACGACGATCAGGCCTACCCTGGCTTTTCCCCGTGATTTCAATGGGAAAACCATCGCCCTCCTGGACATTTCCAAGGAGCGCAGCCGGGAGTTTCTCGACCGTGTGGCGTTAAAGCTCTCGGATGGGGGCTACACCGTGAAACGTTATCGCAAAGGGAGCCATTCCAAGGTTGCCCCTCCCGAGATAACCGAGGCAATTGTCCGGGAAGCGGATTTCGTTATCGAAAGCCTGGCCGATTGAGGCTCATGCACGTCATGCAGTGTGCATGACATAAACAGGTTGGACCAGCTCGGGATTCCCGGACTCATGGTTGCAACAAAGGAGTTCAAACGGGCTGCGGCAGCACAGGCATTGTCCCTTGGTTTCGAACCGAATATCATCTGGGTTGATCATCCGATCCAGAATCGGACGGAGGCTGAACTCTGCCAGATTGCCGACTCCGCCTGTGCCGAAATGCTGCAGAGATTGACGGGCTGACGGAAAAGCCCGGCCAGCAGACAGCATGATGCGGTTTGCCGGGAGTGTCGGCCGCTCCTGTTTGAGGTGAAGGTATAAATGAAAAAGAGCGGGTAAAAAAAAATTGAAAAGGTCTGAGAGAGACTTACTAGTATAGCAACTATCAGCTAGAACATAATCTCAATCCCAGAAGAGGTATCATTTATGACAAGTCTTGATTCCACCCCCGAGTTTGTCTCGAAGGTATACGAAACCATGAGCCGGAACCTGAAGGTTGTCCGGGATAAACTGGGGCGGCCTTTGACCCTGGCCGACAAAATTCTCCTTTCCCACCTGGACAATCCCGCCGAACAGGAAATGATTGCCGGCAAGAGCTATCTCCAGGTACGCCCGGACCGTGTCGTTCTCCAGGATGTCCTGGGGCAATCGGCCATGCTCCAGTTCATGCAGACCGGGCGCAAAAAAGTTGCCGTGCCGACGACCATACACTGTGACCACCTGATCGAGGCCCGGGTAGCAGGAGATCTTGATCTGAAGGCGTCAAACGCCGAGAATAATGAGGTCTATGACTTCCTGAAGTCCGCGGCAGCCAAATACGGGGCAGGCTTCTGGGCTCCCGGCGCCGGCATCATTCACCAGGTAAACATCGAGAACTATGCCTTTCCGGGTGCGGTGATTCTGGGTACTGATTCACATACGCCAAATGCCGGCGGTATCGGTGCCTGTGCTGTCGGTGTCGGCGGTGCGGATGCCATTGATGCGATGGCCGGCCTGACCTGGGAGGTGCTCCACCCGAAACATATCGGCGTCAAGCTCACCGGAGAGCTGAGCGGCTGGACCGCGCCGAAGGATATTGTCCTTTATCTGGCCGGTGAGTTGACGGTATCGGGCGGCACCAACGCCATTATCGAATATTTCGGGCCCGGCGCAAAAACCATCAGCTGCACCGCGAAAGCGACGATTACCAACATGGGTGCTGAACTCGGCGCAACCACTTCCATTTTCGAGTACGACGAGAGTATCGCCAGATACCTGAAAGCGACCGGGCGGGCTGCCCTTGCCGCTCTTGCGGATCAGCACAGGGATCTGCTGTCTCTTGATGAGGATGTCCTGAACAACCCGGGGAACTATTATGATCGTGTCGTTGAGATCGATCTCTGTACCCTGGAACCCCATGTCGTCGGACCCCACTCGCCGGATCGTGCGCGGCCTATTTCAAAACTTGCCGCTGAAGTGGCTGGAAGCAACGGCGAGTTTATCGATGCGATTTCGACCTGTCTGATCGGCAGCTGTACGAATTCGTCCTATGAGGATATGAGCCGGGCAGCCGATCTTGCCGAGCAGGCGAAGGCTCACGGCATCAAATGCGCGATGCCGCTGATGGTGACGCCCGGTTCGGAGCAGATCAGGGCTACCATCGAACGGGATGGCCAGATGGCATCTCTTAAGGACATCGGCGGAACGGTCCTGGCAAACGCCTGCGGGCCGTGCATCGGTCAGTGGAAGCGGGATTCCTCCATTGCCGGCAAACCCAATACCATTGTTACCTCCTATAATCGCAATTTTCCCCGCCGCAACGATGGTCAGCCCACCACCATGAACTTTATCGCCAGTCCGGAAATAACCGTGGCCCTGGCCCTGGCGGGACGACTGTCGTTCAATCCCCTGACAGATACGCTCACCGATGGCAACGGCAAGCCCTTCAAACTGAATCCGCCGAAAAAGGCACCGGATGTTCCGGGCAAGGGCTTCATCAAGGGAAGAGAAGACCTGTTCTTCTCGCCGCCCGACGACGGAAGCGACATCCAGTTGAAGGTCGATCCGAACAGTAAGCGGCTGCAGATCCTTCAGCCGTGGCCTGCCTGGGATGGCAAAGATGTCACTGATGCCCCGCTCCTGCTCAAGGCGAAAGGAAAGACCACCACGGACGCTATTTCTCCGGCGGGTCCATGGTTGAGGCTGCGCGGACATCTGGACAAGTTCAGCGACAACATGTTTATGGGTGCGATCAACGCCTATGACGATATCGCCGGATCAGGCCTGAACGTGCTGACAGGCGAGCGCGGGCAGTCTTTTTCAGCTATTGCCCGGGACTATAGAGCCAAGGGGGTCAAATGGGTCGTCATCGGGGACTGGAACTATGGTGAGGGCAGCAGCCGCGAGCACGCCGCTCTGTCTCCCCGGCTTCTTGGCGGCGCAGCGGTCATTGTTCGGAGCTTCGCGCGTATTCATGAATCGAACCTGAAGAAACAGGGCCTTCTCGCACTCACCTTCAATGATCCTGCGGAATATGAGTTGCTGCGCGAGGATGACAGAATCGATCTGGTGAACCTGGCCGATCTGAAACCTGGCCAGCCGGTAACCTGTATCATCCATCACAGCGACGGCACAAAAGATACGCTGCAGCTGAACCACACCTACAACGAGGCGCAGGTGGGCTGGTTCAAGGCGGGGTCCGCCTTGAACCTGATCAGTTAAGAGCGCTTTTTTCCCGTCATCCTCTTACCGGAAAAGGATAGGATTATCAGGAAGTCCTATCCTTTTCCTGCATGGTTTCGTACTGCATTTCTCCGTCATTCCCCGGCAGCACAACCCACGTCAAACCGGCTGAAAAGCGGTTTGCGCGTTGGGGTGAATCCGGCGCGACTCCTTGAAGGGGGGCTTTGGGTTGAACGAGCCCTGCGTTCACGAGATTGAGGCGGCCTGCCTGCCAAGGAGACCTGCGATTCACTATACTGCGGTAGGTGAATCGTAAAAGCGACGCGGGAAAGGGAGTTGTATCAACCTCGTGGAGGTAGGCTAGGCCTTGATCTGCTCCTCCTCGAGCATCCGGTCGATGAAATCGAGAACAAACTGCCGCTGGACTGCGGTGGCATAGGCGATGCAGGTACAATGCAGATTCGCGCTGCTGCGGACGAGCATTTCAAAACAGAGCCTGTTCGCTTCCAGGTCGACGGCAAAATAGAAGGGACCGCACTCCTCATGACCCCGCTGGGCCTCCGAGAGCAGGTCGTCCGGCAGGGTGAGCCAGAAAATGCCGGTCATCGGTCCCGTTTTCAGGGTCCTTTTCAGGTATGAATCGAGGTTGTCACGTTCCAGTGCTGTCAATTCATCCACGACAAATTGTCTCATGATTGCTGTTCAGATCAGTTTGAGTTGATAACTATCGGGTCCTGCGACATTTTCTCGGAGCCCGAGGCCCGATCCGGGTGCAGACAGGCCCGAAAGCGGCGGCGTCCTGTGTTCATAGATCAAGCGAGGTGGTGTCCCGATTCAGGACCTCGCAGCCATCTTCCGTGACGATAACCATGTTCTCCAGCCGAATGCCTCCCCAGCCGGGGAAGTAAATACCCGGTTCGATAGTGATCACCATCCCCGCTTTAAGTTTCTGGCGGCTTCGTGACGATACCCGCGGTGCTTCATGAACGGCAAGGCCGACACCGTGGCCGAGTGCGTGTCCGAAAGCCTTGGCGTAACCGGCTCCGGCGATTACCTTTCTGGCACAGTGGTCAACATATTTCATGCTCACATCCGGACGGACGGCGGCGATTGAGGCTTTCTGGGCTTTTCTTACCAGCCGGTGCCTGCGGCGATACTCCTCGTCCGGCCGGCCAAGGACAAAGCTGCGCGTCATGTCGGAACAATAACCGGCGAGTACCAGACCCATGTCAATGGTGACCGGCCGGTTTCCTCCGATGAGCTGTGTGCCGGGAGATGCATGCGGCAGCGCGCTGTTTGGTCCGGCGGCGACAATGGTTTCAAAGCTGGCCTTCTCCGCGCCGGCCCGGCGCATAGCCGTTTCAATAGCCAGTGCCACCTCGATCTCGGACATCGCCGGCGTGAGTTCCCGGTACACCTGTTGGAACACCCTTTCATTGAGCCTGACGGATTGCCGGATGAGATCGCGTTCCTGCTCATTTTTGGTGAGGCGCATCTTTTCGACCAGACCGCTTGCCGGAACGATCTTAATCTTTTTCTGCTCACCCAATTCCACCAGCTTGAGACTGGTACTGTGCAGGGTGTAGTGGCTTTCGAAGGCCAGACGTTGGATGGAGGTTTCGCTGACCAACTCCTTGAGCAACGGGATAAGTCCTTTGCTGTAGGTGGAAACGGGCAGGCCGGTTTCCAGGCCGGCAATTGTCTGGTAGCGAAAGTCGGTGAGCAGCCGTACCGTGCCGCGGGCCGGTATAAAGAGATGTCCCGTACTCTCTGCTATACCGTGGTCAGCCGGGGTGTAGCCGCTCAGATAACGGCGATTATCCGGCTGACTGACCAGCAGGGCATCAATCTTTTTGCGCCGCAGTCTTGCCTGCAGTTTTTCAAGGCGATGGCGGTAGTCCATTAGCTGCGATTAATGACCGTGAGGCTCTATGTTGAAGCGCTGCGCGATCTGCTCTTTTCGCTGATTGAGTGCTTCGTTATACTGCTCGTTCAGGCTGGCGCTCACGCGGGACCACTCCTCCTTGTATTGGGGATGCATGGTCGGGTTTAAGGCCTTTGTCTCCTCGAGTGGTACGCCCTGCTGCTGCAGTTTCGTCTTGAGCTGAGAAAGAATCGAATCGTCAAACTGCTGTTTCACCTGGGCCTTGTGCTGGCCATACTGTTCGAGAATCTGATGCAGCTCGGCACAGATGGTGGCTATATCGGTGGCGTTGCCGCTCATCTCCTGCAGCGTCTGCAGGCTGAGCAGCGCAGCCTCCGACAGGGTTTCCTGACGCGGCAGCGCGATGTTTCTGAGCAGTGTCCTGGCCATGCCGGAGCGAATTTCCATCTGCTCTTCGGGCGGCTGGTTCTGCAGGAGCTGCAGGAGATCCTTCTCTTCATTATTGAGGAAGGAGGCAGCCAGGCGCATTCCCTTGCGAATGGTGTCCTCGCTTGTCCGACTATCCTCAGCCTCGGCAGCCATGCGGGCTGCGCGTTCCATAACCATGTCAAGTGTACTTCTTATTTCGGCCATTTTTTGTCCTTGGTTGATTAAGCTAAGCGTATCCGTTTAGAGCATGTTCGAATCTACCCTACGGTATGATCGGTCGCAAAGAAAATCTAGTCACTTTTGCAGGTCCTGCTCAGGCGTGCTGCGAAAAAGCCGTCGATACCCGGAGCGGGCAGCGGAGCAAAACAGTTTTTTTGTATTAACTGGTGCGCGTTTTCAGGAAGATAATGTTTCGGGTCAGTCAGGAAAAAATCGGTGTTGAGCGAAAGAAAACGGGCGATTACCTCACTGTTTTCTTCCGGTTCTATGGAGCAGGTGGCATATACCAGGATTCCGCCGGGTGCCAGGAGTTCTGCCGCCTTGTTCAGAAGCGCTGTCTGGCGTTCCCGGTAGCCGTCCAGTTCCGTTATTCGCCTGTTCCAGCGTATGTCAGGTTGTCTGCCGATGATTCCTGTTCCCGTGCAGGGAGTATCGAGCAGGATAGTGTCAAAAAGGCCCGGGTTGCTCCCGGCGAATAGTTCAAGTGTCGTCTGGTGGCTGGTGAGCTTGATGTCCGGACAGAGGCGGTCGAAATTTTCACCGAGAAGCCGGTAGCGGCCGGGGTCCGGTTCGATGGCCGTGACCCCTCCCGCTGTTGCTCCTGCCAGCCAGGCAAGATGGGTGGTTTTTCCCCCGAGACCGGCGCAGCAATCCAGGTAGCGGCGGCCGGGACCGAAAGGGGCGAGCAGACGGGTCGCGAGCTGGGCTGACTGGTCCTGGACCTGAAAGAGACCTTCGGCGAAACCAGGCAGATTGGTGACCGGACCGTGAAAATCGGGAAGAATGAGAGCCTCGGGGCAATAGTTTCCCGGCAGAGCGCCTATGTTGTTATCCTGAAGGAGCTGCAGGTAAGCCTTACGGCTTGTCCGGGGAGAGAGGTGCAGACAGAGGTCCGGTTCCCGGTTGTTGTGCGCGCAGATCTTCAGCATCGCCTCATGGCCGTAATGGGCTTCCCAGCGAGAAGTCAGCCAGTCCGGATGATTGAGGGGCGGGTGACCGGCCGTGCCGGGCGCATCAGGCGCGGGCAGCTCGCTTTTTCTGCGCAGGCTCTGCCGCAGAACGCCATTGACAAAACCCTGTACCTGTTCTGGGAAACCGCCGCTTTTCACGGCCTTGACCGTTTCGTTGACCGCGGCTGATGGGGGAATGCGGTCGAGAAAGAACAACTGGAAAAGTCCGCTTGACAGGGCCTGGTAGACAAATGGTTTCAGCTGGCTTACCGGTCGGCGGCAGAGTTCGCCGAGGAGTCCGTCCAGGTATTCCCGCTGTCTCAGGACGCCGTACGAGATTTTCATGGCCAGTTGCCGATCGCCGGTGTCCAGTTCACACTTCCTGGCTACACTGTCGAGTATCATAGTGACCGGCTTCCGGTCGCGCTGCAGACGTTTTAAGGTCTCGATGGCGGCAAATCGCGCATTTTTTTTCATTCTTTAGTGGTGGCCAGACGTTAGAGTGAAAAAATAATTCTTCTCCTCTCTCTACCTGAGAGTGCTCTGTTTGTAAACTATTCACGGGAAGACGGCTTCCTGTTCTGGGTCGGAAGATGAGGGCAGCGGAAAGGTTGATTGACAAGATTTTAGTAAAAAAAGTTTAATCGGCTAGACAGTACGTTCCCCTGTTGTTACGATTGGACCGTTAACCGACTGCACGATCAAAAGGAGAATCCGATGATAACAATTTTGCGGTCCGTGACCGCAATGCTGATCGTCATGGCCTGCTTCACTGCCCCGCTGAGCGCGATAACCCTGGAAGAGGTTAAAGCGCGGGGTGAGTTGAACTGCGGAGTATCGACCGGACTGCCCGGTTTCTCAAATCCGGACGGGGAAGGCAAGTGGTCGGGCCTGAATGTTGATATCTGCCGTGCGCTGGCTGCCGCGGCACTCGGGGATGCCGGCCGGGTCAAGTTTATTCCTTTGACCGAAAAGAGTCAGATGACCGCACTGCAGTCCGGCGAGGTCGATCTGCTGTCAAAGAATATTGCCTGGACCATGACCGGGGATACCGCCCTTGGTCTTCATTTTGCCGGTATCGCCTTCTTCGACGGCCAGTCCCTGCTGGTACGGAAGAAACTCAATGTCACCAGTGCTCTCGAACTGATTGGCGCAGCGGTCTGCCTCCAGGAAGGCAGTGCTTATGGAGCCAGGCTCCAGGCATATCTCAATGAGCACAAAATTGTCTACAAATTGCTTTCCACCGCAAACACCGCCCAGGATCTAAAAGAAATTGCCGCAGGTCGCTGTGATGTAATCACCGGCAGGCGATCCGAACTGTACGGATTGCTCCAGAAAACTGAAAAACCCGAGGATATGATGATCCTGCCGGAGGTTATTTCCAGAGAACCCTTTGGACCGGTTGTCCGCCAGGGTGATGACGGCTGGTTCAATCTGGTCCGGTGGACGCTGTTTGCGATGATAAATGCAGAGGCGTATGGGGTCAGTTCCGCAACCGTTGAAGCAGCGAAGCTCAGCGCCGAACCGAATGTCAGAAAGCTGCTCGGCCTCGAGGGCATCAGGGGAAAAGGCCTTGGGGTTGCGGATGACTGGGCCTATCAGGTAATCAGGCAGGTTGGGAACTATGGTGAGATCTTCGACAGGAATATCGGTATCAATTCACCGTTGAAAATGGATCGCGGTTTAAATGGACTGTGGAATCGGGGCGGTATTCTGTATGCCCCCCCGATGAACTGAGCCGCTTTTCGGAAGACAGCGGTGAGCACACGTCACGACTTTTTCCAAGAATAGATAATCAACAAAACAGGAATGCACATTCACTGGTTACAGCATGTACCGTTTGAAGGTCTGGGGTCCATTGCTGCCTGGGCTGAAAAGAAAGGGCACGTGCTTACGTCCACCCGTTTCTGGGCCGGGGAGCACCTTCCCGACCCGGCCGGGGTGCAGCTGCTGGTCGTGATGGGTGGCCCCATGGGGGTCTATGACGAGGACGAGTACGGCTGGCTCCGGGATGAGAAAGCCTTTATCCGGGCTGTTGCCGGCCATGGCGCACCAATTCTCGGCGTCTGCCTGGGCGCCCAACTGCTGGCGGAGGTTTTCGGGGCGGCGGTGTATAAAAACAACGAGAAGGAGATTGGCTGGTATCCGCTTGCCGGCACTGACTCAGGGCCTGACTGGCTGGTTACGCTCTTTGCCGGTGAGACGGAGGTATTGCACTGGCATGGCGACACCTTCGATATTCCTGCGGGAGGGACCCGTTTCTGTGCAAGCGCCGCCTGTGCCAACCAGGGGTTTATCATCGGTGATCGCGTCATCGGCCTGCAGTTTCACCTCGAGATGTCGGGACAGGATCTGTCAGTGCTGATCGATAACTGTCGTGCCGAACTGACTCCGGGGAGATGGATCCAGAGCGAACGGGACCTGCTCGGCAGAACCGGCGATGCGATTAAAAGAAAAGAAATACTGGCGACACTGCTCGATCACCTCCAGGCCGCCACTCAATCATAATGACGGGAGCATCCCCGTTCATCCCGCGGCGCAGCATCTTCCGCCCGGCCATTCCCGTCAACCGGAACAATTTCCTTTCGGTGCCGCTCAGCTCGCTATAGCTCCGTGACCGAATCGAAGAGATCGCGATCAGCCTCGATTTTAGCTCGATTGCCGATGATTGACCGGTGGGCGTCTGCGGTCATCCCGGCGAAACGGTCGCTGAACGAGCGAAGATCATCCAGTGTAGTCGCGGTGATTTCCTGCAACCGCCGTTGCTTCTGCTCCCTGGTTATACCGCTCAAAAATTCGTTTCGAGCCGTTGCTCCCCGCGCCGCGGCACTCTGGTGCGGATCGAACACCCCGTAGGTCCCGATGATAAGCTGTTCCAGCGCCTGCGCAGAGAGGCTGATGGTGCTGATGACAGCAGGCAGCTGCCGGTATACGTCAAAGGTCTTTCGAACCTGGGGGTCACGGTAGCTGACGATGGCAATGTTCCCGCTGATATGGCTGAACTGGATGAAACAGCCATACGCCCCGCCCACCTGCCGTACGGTGTTCCACAGATAATCCCGGGACAGGTATGTTTTCAGGACCTCAAAGGAGCCGTTATAGTGCTCCCCGGCTGGGAAAAGGGATCCTCCCTGGACGGCAAAGACAATTTCTGCGGCGGTAATAAAGGCCTCATGCCGGGGAAAATCAGGGGCCTCCAGCGGGGGTACCGGATCAAGTGTGCTGTCGGAAAGCGCGTCGGCAATCCTGCCGCCGATGTCCCTGAACCGCTCGATATCCTTTCGCTCGGCGGTCAGGCCGATGATCAGTTTATTCCGGTTTAACATGATGGCGGCCATTTCCTGGAGATCCTGCAGCAGCGTCTCTTCCCGAGCATCATACCGGCTGACGAGATCCCTGGACGCGCGGTAGGCGGTGATGCCGTTGAACTGTTCCTGGTACCTTCCGGCCGGACTGAGATGAGAAAAGACGCGCGCTGACGGTAAACCGTAGCCTTCGCTCTGGGCATCATGTTCCGCCCAGGCGAATTCACGCCGGATGATTTCTTTTATCCTCGTCCGATCGCCGAGACGGACCCCGGTGAATACCCCTGCCATCAGGTCGAGGGCACGCGCCAGGTATTCCGGCAGCACTTTCAGGCTCAGCCAGAAGATGCGCCTGACAAAGTCGCTGTCTCCCTGCCTGGAGTAAGTATTGATTGAATGGTTCAGGCCGCCGGTACAGGTGGCTACCTCCTTGGCGAAGGCAGCGTAGTTGAGGTTCTCTGTCCCGATCTCGGTAATGATGGCTCCGAAGAGATCAAGCAGCGGCAGGAATCGGTGCGGCAGGCTGCCGAGGTCAAGACCGATGTCAAGGTAGGAAATGCGGTTGGTGGCAAGTTCACTGACCAGTACCTGCCGGCCGAACATGAGCTCATCGGCGACGCTGTGAAAATCAACTTTTACCGGAAGGTCGCTTCGCGATAACCCGGGCAGCAGGGCAAGTGTCTTCTCGTCGTTTGGGGTCTGCTGCCTCTCGATAAGTTCCACGGTACGATCAATCAGTCGCTGTCGCTTCCCGTCATCGAGGGTGCTCTCAAACGCTTCGAGCCGGGCCTGTTCGCTGGCCGCCGTTTCTTTTATTTTCAACGGGTCGGGCTCCAGCACCACGGTTACGGTTGCCCTGTTTTCAAGCAGAAAGTGTTTGATCAGATCCTCGAAATAGGATTCATGCAGGGCCTTCTGCCGTATGGTTCGCAGGAGTTCCTCCGTCTGCAGGGCGGCAAACGGATCGGTACCGTACCTGAAGGCGGCCAGGACCTTGCCGTGCAGGTCCAGGCCGCGCTGGGCCTTGCTGGCCTCTTCGCGCACTGAAAACTCGTACTTGTTCAGTTCGGCAAGCACCAGTTCCCGGTCCAGGCCGTCTGCCACCATCTCACTGAGCGCCTTTTTATATAGTGTTGCGAAGGTGTCGCAGTGTCTGGGGTCGCTGCCGACAAGATAAGTTATCATCACCGTGTTGAAGCAGGAGGACGAGAGATAGAGCCCGCCGAAATCTTTACAGATACCGCTTGAGACAATCCTGTTCTTCAGCGGTGAACCATCGGAATTATAGAGAATATTGGCAATAATCTGGAACGAGGCGTTTTTCTCCCGGTCGGCGACGGTCCCGACGTGGGTTCCGACGGCCAGATAGGTCCGGTCCGCCGTCTCGGGCGAATCGACCCCGTAGCGGTCTGAAACCTGCATGGGGGCGTCTATCAGGTTTCCCGTTTCCGCCTCCGCCCGCTCGCCCCGCGAGGTGAAGTGTCTCAGGAAACGGTCCTGCAGAAAAGACAGCTCGTCCTCGAGCGGCGCGTCGCCGTATAGGAAAATCGTAGCGTTGCTTGGATGATAGTGTTTCCGGTGAAACGCGCAGAACTCCTCAAAGCTGAGGTCAGGGATATCCTTGGGATCCCCTCCCGATTCGTGCGCATAGGTGGAGCCGGGCATCAGCCCGCTGAAAAGGTTCTGGAACAGCGCGCGGATCGGATCGGAGAAGGCCCCCTTCATCTCGTTGAAGACGACACCCTGGTACTGCAGGGGCTTGCCGACTCCTTCCTGGTGATAATGCCAGCCCTCCTGTTCAAATGTCTCAGGGTGCAGGAGCGGGTGAAAGACGACGTCGCAATAGACATCCATCAGGTTGAAATATTCCTTTTCGTTCCTGGTGGCAAACGGGTAGTAGGTGACATCCGAGCCGGTCATGGCATTAAGGAAGGTCATCAGCCCGCCCTTGTGTATTTCGCCGAAGACATCCTTGACCGGATATTTGCTGGAACCCATCAGTACCGAATGCTCGAGTATGTGAGCCACTCCGGTCGAGTCGGTGGGAATTGTATTAAAGGCAATGGAGAAGGTCTTGTTGCGGTCTTTGTTCTTTATGGCGATGAGGGGACAGCCGAGCAGTTCGTGTTCGAACAGGTAGACATCGGATGAAATTTCCTTTATTCGCTCATACCTCTGCAGACTAAACCCCGCAAAGGAACTGCCTGGCTTTTGTATCATGAGTTTTTTCCGTTCTAGGTTATCTGCCCCGGGTGGGGGTAACGCTTTTAAAATGTTTTGGCGGAATCGATGAGCAGTGTTACCGGACCATCATTTATCAATGATACCTGCATCATAGCCTGGAATTTTCCCACTGCTGCCGTTATCCCCCGCCGCTTGATTGCGCTAATAAAATCGTTGTACATCCGTTCGGCGATCTCAGGCGGTGCCGCGTCCGAATAACCGGGCCTCCTGCCGTTTCTGCAGTCGCCGTAAAGCGTGAACTGCGAGACTATAAGCATCTCTGCCTGAATATCAGCCAAAGAGCGGTTCATTTTGCCCAGCTCATCAGCAAATATCCGCAAATTGATGATCTTGTCCGCCATCCAGTCGATCGTCTCAGGACCGTCATCCCGATGGATGCCGAGAAAGACGACAAGCCCGCGGCTGATGGCGCCGATTACACGTCCGTCCACCTGCACCGAGGCACGGGAAACACGTTGTATGACTGCTCGCATCGCTTGTTCTCTTGGGAAAAAGTACTCGTTGGTTAAATATCAGTTGGGAACCGATCCAAGTAGATAATCTGAAGGAAGGTGTCTGTCAATCACCACCGGTCACGGGATGAAAAAGAGCTGTGGGTAAAACTCATTGATTTAATGATCTTTCTCTGGTATCCAAACCATTTGATGAAGTTTTTCCTTGTCATCACTATCTGCAGTTGCCTGTCAATCGGCGAGAGCACATGAAAGTCTTGTCCCACATTCTTCGTTTTTTTGCCTTCGGCATCGTTTTGTTTCATCTGACCGGCTGCGGCAGGAACGCGCCGTCAAATACGGTGGTTTCAGGCCAGTCAAACAGTTCATTTGTCCAATCTCACCCGGAATTGAGCGCACTGCTCGATGAAACGAATGCGGCGGCAGCTGCGTTTCCCATTTATACCTGCGATGTGGTCGCCGTCCGCCCGCATGATCGCAGCGCATCCACACAGGGATTGGTCTTTCTCCAGGGGATACTGCTGGAGAGCACGGGACTCAACGGCCAATCCTCATTGCGGAAAGTGGATCTGGAGAGCGGCAACGTCTTGCAGCGCATCGATTTGCCTGCACACTATTTTGCGGAAGGAATAGCGGTATTGAATGGTACAATATTCCAGCTTACCTGGCAGAATAAAAAGGGCTTCGTTTACGACCTTGAGAGCTTTCAACTGGAAAAAGAGTTCTCTTACCAGGGGGAAGGCTGGGGGCTGACGACGGATGGTCATTGGCTGATTATGAGCGACGGAACGGATCAGATCCGCTTTCTCGATCCGGCCACCTTCGAGGAAAAAAGGAGGATCACTGTCCTGGTTCATGGCCGGCCGGTCAATCTTTTGAACGAACTGGAGTATATCAGAGGCGAACTCTTTGCCAACGTTTGGGGTACCGACTACGTTGTGCGCATTGATCCAGTCACCGGCAGGGTCTTGGGTGTGGTGGACTTCAGCGGGCTGCTTGCACCACGGAATCGCGACGAGGACACGGATGTACTCAACGGCATTGCCTATGATGCTATCGGCGATCGATTGTTCGTCACCGGCAAACAGTGGCCTGCGCTTTTTGAGGTGCGTTTGAAACTGAAAAACTGATCTTCCGTTATGTTCTAACCTGAATGCGAGGGGGAAAATGAAAATGACAATGAAGAAAATAACACTGTTAGCAGTCGTCATTCTGGCCGTGGGATTGCTCGTTCCGGCTAGCACCCTCTTGGCGCAGAACACCGGACACAAAACCATCACCCAGGAACTCATCACATTGCTTGAGGAGCGGCCGGAAATAGCGGTGATGCTGAAAGAATCGCTGGAAAAGGCGAAAAGCATAAATCCTGACCTTGTCACCAATCCCGCTCAGGATCTGGAGAGCTATTACACCTATCTGGACAGCGCTTCGCAGCTCATCCCCCAACAGATACTCGATGTACCGGCGGTTCTCATACGTGACCAGATACTGCAGAGCATCTGTTATTTCTATTTTCTGATTGATCAGCCCCTGACTGAACTGGAAGGCCGGGGCTACTTTAAAAATGGAATTCAGTATCATCCGCTCTTTTCCGAATGGCTCGTGAAATTTGCCGATGCATGGGGAAATTTCCTGGATACAGAAGCATCCTGGACTCCTAAAACATTCAGACAATTTTACGACGACCCGAACTTTGGACTGCAGATAGAATGGTATGAATCGCCTGCCAACTGGAAAACCTTTAACCAGTTTTTCTCAAAATACCTGAGAACTCCATCTGAACGCCCCATCAGCTATCCGGAAGATCCCGCTATTGTCGTCTCTCCTGCCGATTACGAACCTCAGGGAGTATGGCCCATC
>JAHEMX010000402.1 GCA_024643445.1 Desulfobulbaceae bacterium
CATGGCCGGCACCGGTGTCAATCAGGGCCAGGGTATACCCGGATTGCGCCAATGAATAATCGATCCGCTTGACGAGTGGCCGGGCGGGTTCATTAAAATCGATAAAAACGGTCCAACCTGAGGCACTTGCCATCTGGTCCATGAGCCCGCAGGGTTTGCCGAAAAATTCATTTTCCGCTTCCTGCGCCATCAAGGCGAGAACCCGTGGAGACAGCCTGTTACCGTCATGCAGGAAGGAGAAGACCGCGCCAACCAGCACCGAAAAGGCGGCTGATGAACTCAAGCCGCTGCCGACCAGACAAGTCGCGTGGATATGGGCGTGGAATCCATGATTGATTCCGGTGGCCTTGAAAAAGGCCGCCGCCACCCCCCGGACAAGTGCCTCGGGTGTTCCCCGCTCAGGCAACTGTGGCTGCAGGCTGGTAAGATCGACCCTAATCGGATTTGGATAATTCTCCGAGAACAGGGTTACTTCCGGCTGAGCAACCGGTGTCACTGCCGCAACACAATCAAGATCAACCGCCGCCGCCAGCACGCAACCGTGATTATGATCGGTGTGATTTCCACCAAGCTCGGTTCGCCCCGGACTCGTGACAAATAAAACAGGTGTATCCGGCTGCGTCCGGGCAAAGCCCTTCAGCAGTCGAGCATAGCGTTTTTTCTGGACGGCAACGGCCGCGGTCCCGTAGAGGGAGGCAAGGGAGCTGTCCAGGAAACCGGCAGCCATTTTTTCTGCAAGGACAGGGACCGGAGTGATCATGGAGCCGCGCCCTCCAGATAATGTGTTTCAGGCGCATTGCGCAGCCGCTCTGCAGCCATCTCGGCGGTAAGGTCCCGCTGGGGCATGGCCAGCAATTCGAAGCCCACCATATGCTTTTTTACGGTCTGGGATCTGAGCAGCGGCGGCAGGAAGTGAATATGCCAGTGCCAGCTTTCGTGCCCGCCCCCATCGGTGGGCTGCTGATGAATCCCCATGGAATAGGGAAATGAACTCGTGAAGAGGTTGTCATAACGAGTGGTCAACCGCTTCATTATCCGCGCCAGATCAAGCTTCTCCTCAGCAGTAAGAGACGTGATCGAAGAGACATGGCGACGCGGCAGAATCATCGTTTCAAATGGCCAGACCGCCCAGAACGGCACCAGGGCGACATAGGAGGGGTTCACGAACAACACGCGCTGATCTTCCTGAAGCTCACGCGCCAGGTAGCTGCACAGAAGGCATGAATCGTGCTCATGCATCCACTCCGCCTGTTTTCTCGATTCGACGGCAGGAAGCGTCGGAATGCTTGCGGTAGCCCAGATCTGGCCATGCGGGTGCGGGTTGGAGCATCCCATCATCGTCCCCTTGTTCTCGAATATCTGAACATGGCTGATGCTGTCGAGCTCACCAAGACGTCGGTACTCAGCCTGCCAGGCGGTGATCACCTGCTCGATCAGCGCAGGTTCCATCCTGGCCATGGCCAGGTCATGGCGCGGCGTGTAACAGATGACCCGGCAGATACCGGATTCTGGTTCGGCTCGCAGCAGTCCATCGTCAGCAGAAGCATCGGGCGGCAGGACGGATTCCGGCAGCAGCGCGGCATAATCGTTGGTAAAAACAAAAGGAGCGGTGTAGGAGGGATTTCGCGCGCCCTCGGCCCGGGTATTGCCGGGGCAGAGATAACAGGCCGGATCATAGGCGCTGAGCACCGATCGGTCCGGAGGCTCCTGCGCACCACTCCACGGCCGCTTCGTTCGGTGCGGTGAAACCAGGACCCATTCCCCGGTCAGGGGATTGTATCTCCGGTGTGGCGATCCAGCCAAGCCCTGTTCCGGCATGAAAACCTCGTTTTCCAGGTGAAACTTGGTTATAATCATTACGCAAACGTTACCGCAAACGTTTGCGTAATGATTACTATAGATAATAACCCAGATATCTGTCAACCTTTAAACCCTACTTTCATCATGAACCGTTCTGAAATCAATGCCCATATCAGAGATGCCATCAGCCTGTTCTCACGCCTTTCTTTTCACCTTCCCCCCTTCGCCTTCTGGACCCCTGAATACTGGCGGACGGCAGGTCCGGAAGTTAATGAGATCCGGGACAACTTTCTCGGCTGGGATGTAACTGATTATGGTCTTGGCAGATTTGCCGAGACGGGGCTGCTTCTCTTTACTATCCGCAACGGCAATTTCACCCGCAAGGATACCTACCCGAAAGGGTATGCAGAGAAAATCATGGTGGTCAGGGAGAACCAGATCACCCCCTGGCACTATCACTGGAACAAACGGGAGGATATCATCAACCGGGGTGGCGGCGAACTGGTGCTTGAACTCTTTTTGGCCGATGATAAGAATGGGTTTTCGGACAAAACGTTCAGTGTCTCGGTCGACGGTGTCCAGAGACGAATGAAGCCCGGCGCCAGCGTCATCCTGCGTCCCGGCGAATCCATCTGCCTGGAACCCTATGTCTATCATACCTTTTATGGCCGCGCCGGAGGCGCACCGGTGATGGTCGGCGAAGTGTCCGACGTGAACGATGATGCCAATGATAATTGTTTTCTTGATAAGCTCGGCAGGTTTCCGGACATTATCGAGGATGAGCCGCCGCTGCACCTGCTCTGTACCGAATACCCGCGCCCCGAATAACCCGCCCCGGGCAGAGGTGCGCCAGCAGCTGTCAAGGTGAACCAGAAGAGGTCTTCATGCAGATAATTACCACCCATACCAATACCGATTTTGACGGTTTGGCGTCCATGGTCGCCTGCACCCTGCTCTACCCCGGTTCAGTCGGCTATATTCCCACCCACATGGCACCCGAGGTCAAATCGTTCCTGTCCATCCATCAGGATATGCTGCATATCGAAACCAGAAAGAATCTTGATCTCGAGCAGGTTGACTCGCTGATCGTTGTCGACACCAACAACTGGCAGCGGCTTGATCGCATGGAGTCGTTTGCCAGGCGGGAAGGACTTGATGTCATCTGCTGGGATCACCATATGCTCGGCGTTATCATTGAAAGTAGAGAAAGTCATCGCGAGGAAGTCGGGGCGACCATTACCCTGCTTCTCGAAGAAATGCAACGCCGCGATACCGCTTTTACCCCGATGCATGCAACATTGTTCCTGCTCGGCATCTATGATGATACCGGGTGTCTGCGCTTTCCTTCCGCCACCGCACGTGACGCCTATATGGTGGGATACCTCCTGGAAAATGGTGCTGACCTGAACGTTGTCTCTTCCTACCTCGAAGATTCCGTCGATGATGCCCACCTGGAAGTATTTACCCGGATGCTCGCCTCGGCCGAAATTGTCGAGGTGGACGGGTTGAAGATAGGTATTTGTCTGCAGCCGGTAAAAAGCGGCCTGACCTTGCTTGCCTCGCTGGTCACAAAATTCAAAGAATTCAAAGGTCTGGATGCGGCTTTCGGCGTCTTTCCAACGAGCCTGGAAAAATGCCTGGTGATAGGACGGGGAAATCCCCGGAGTATCGATGTCGGGGCCGTGGTGCGCACCATGGGCGGGGGCGGCCATCCCGGTGCAGGGTCTGCAACGATAAAGGAAGAAGACAACGAAGCGGTTGCCAGCCAGCTGATGAGCTGTATCAAGCAGGCAAGTCGTCAGGAACTCCTGGTAAAAGATATCATGTCCGCCCCCGAGCCTTGCATGATCGGGGATGACCTGACCATGAGCCAGGCCCAGGAGGTAATTAACCGGAAGAAGCTGAACGCCGTTCTGGTATGCAGCGGTTCTACCCTGCTGGGGAGCCTGTCAGAGACAGATTTCCAGAAAGCCCGCCAAGGGAACAGAATGGAAAATTCGGTGAAAGGTTTCTGCAAACGCCAGATTCCTCGCCTGGCCCCGGATCAGAATACACGGGAAGCCCTCGATATCATGAACCATTCAAAAGAAGGATTGCTCGCGGTTGTGGATGGAGATAATCTCGTTGGTATTCTGACCCGTGCAGATATTATTCTCCAGATATACGATTTCTGAGAGTTTTCCAGGCCAGCCGGCAATGATGCCCCCGCCTCGCGGGGTCGTGGAATTTGACGGCGGCTTCGACACCCGTTATTCCCCTGTTTTTGCGATTTATCTTTAAATTTTTCTGGAAATAAAAAAATTCTTTGACAAACATCAGCATTTATTATCTAGT
>JAHEMX010000403.1 GCA_024643445.1 Desulfobulbaceae bacterium
TCGACTTCCCCGAATGGCCGCCGTACTATGAGAAGATCGCCGCAATCGGCAAGTAACACTACCTTCATTATCGTAGCATCATGATTTTGCGCGGGCGGTCTTCTGACTGCTGAAACGGGGCGGCCCGCGCAAAACTGCTGCCCGGAAAAAGCCGGAAGGGGAGAGGGGGCGATGGCAGAAGGAATTGCACCGGTAAACGGTGATTTTCAGGATATCTCGAAATACCGGATTGACCGGCTCGCAGAGCCGGTCAGGAAGGCATTCCGCTTTCTCAGCATTGCCCTGCTCGCCCTGGTGATTTCACTGCCCGGCCTGCAGATTTTTCTGCGGGAAGTAACCCAGACGCCGTTCATCGGTGCGGCGGAACTGGCCCGTTTCATGCTCATCTGCACCGTGTTCATCGCCCTGCCTTACGTAGTTTCGTCGGGGGCGAATATCAGGATGGAAGAGATCCAGCTGGCCCTGCCCGCACCGATCATACGGTTCCTGCGGCCGTTCATCCCGTTTCTGGGCGTCGTCAGTTTCGGTTTCATCGTGTATTCAACCTACGTTGCAACCATCAGCAACCTGAGTAATGCAACCCCGACCCTGGGCATCCCCTATTTCATATTTTTTTCCGCAACGTTTCTCGGATGCCTGATGACCGCGTTTGAATGCGCCCTTCAGGCCTACAAGGCCCTCACCAACCGCCCCCTCTACGTCAAGTTTGAAGCCGAGCGTCCTCCCGACGAACTGACGGAGCTATAAACATGCGGGTTTCTCTGTCGTTTCACCAGGAGAGGTTTAACCGATGGGATTTCTGATTATTCTCGTCTTTGCCCTGTTGTTCATCATCGGGTTTCCGGTCGCCCTGGCGATCCTGATCCCGGCGGTCACCTATATCGTGCTGTCTGATTTTCCGATTGAACTGATCTCACAGCGCATGGTTTACGCGCTGGACAGCTTTCCGCTGGTTGCCGTTCCTATCTTTATCTTCGTTGGCAACCTGATGAACCAGGCCGGTATCACGCGCCGCATTTTCCGTTTCGCCGACACCCTGGTCGGCCGTACACCGGGAGGTCTCGCCCAGGTGAACATCTTTTCCAGCCTGATTTTCTCCGGTATGTCCGGGGCGGCTCTGGCCGATGTGGGCGGTCTCGGGAGGATCGAGGTCAAGGCCATGAAGGAGCGGGGCTTTAAAAGTGATTTCTCCGCCGCCGTGACGTGTGCATCAGCCATCGTCGGACCTATCTTTCCGCCGTCGATCCCGTTGATCATTTACGGTTCAATCACCAGCGTCTCGATTGTGCAGTTGCTGCTGGCCGGGATTATACCGGCACTTATCTGTGTTGTCCTGCTGATGATAACTACCGGATTCCTGGCGCTTCGCCGCAATTACCCACGCGCGGATCGCTGGCCTAAATTGAGCGAGATCATTCGCGATCTGTTTCCGGCACTGCCGGCCCTGCTGGCACCGGCGATCCTTGTCGCGGGGATGCTGTTCGGGTTTTTCACCCCGACCGAGGCTGCTTCCGTGACCGTCGTCTACGTGCTGTTGATCTCCGGTTTTGTCTACCGTGAGCTGAAACTATCGCATATTCTCTATTCTGCCTTTGAAACCGCAAAAAGCACATCCGCTATTCTGATCATCGTCTCCGCGGCGTCCCTGTTCGGCTGGATTCTCGCGGTTGAGCAGATTCCGCAGCTCTTTACCCATAACCTCCTGACCTTAAGCCGTGATCCGATTGTCCTGTTGCTGATCGCCAACCTGATACTGGTTGTGGTAGGCATGTTTCTGGACAGCACCACTGCCACCCTGCTGGTCATTCCTATCATTGCGGCTCCTCTTCACATGGCCGGTGTTGACCCGGTGCACCTGGGTATCGTTGCTATCTTCAATCTGATGATCGGCCTGGTCACACCCCCGATGGGACTTGCTCTGTTCCTGATTACCGATATCGCGGAGGTATCCATGCGCGATGTATTGAAGGCCATGGTACCCTACTACATACCGCTGGTGGGGACGTTAATCCTGATAACCTATTTCCCTGAAGTGGTCCTCTATATCCCGAAAATGATACGTTAGTGAACCCAGGACCGGCTGTAGTTTTCATGGCAACCGCCGGTGATGAGTTTTTCGTTTATCTGTTCTATGTTATTCTGCAGGTCCTGTATGCTGGTAATGCCAGGCACTGTTGGCAAAACGATAATCGCGGCGACGGATCGAGCCGCCGTGGCTGATTTTTCACAGCAAAATCTTTAAGGGAGTGAAGACATGGAAAAGATCGGATTTATCGGACTCGGTATCATGGGTAAGCCGATGGCTCAAAACCTCATGAAGGCTGGGTATCCCCTGGTATTCTATGCCCGAAAACCCGAGGTTATTGCCGAAATGAAAAACGGTGGTGCCATATCGGTGTCATCTCCAAAGTCGGTTGCCGAATCGGCGGACATCATTATCACCATCGTAACTGCCGATCCGCAGCTGCGAGAAGTCATGCTCTCAGAGAGGGGCGTATTGGCGGGGGCCTCTGCCGGAAAACTGATCGTCGACATGAGTACTGTTTCTCCACTGACCGCGCGTGAGATTGCCGAAGCGGCGGCAGCAGCTGATGTTCACTTTATGGATGCCCCGGTAAGCGGAGGAGACACCGGAGCAATACAGGGAACACTGACCATTATTGCGGGAGGAGATACAGAAGATTTTCTGCGCTGCCGGGATCTCTTTAAGGTTATCGGAAAAGAGGAGAATATTTTTCATGTCGGAGCCGTGGGAACCGGCCAGACGGTGAAGATGGCAAACCAGTTTATCGGCGGAATAAACATGGCTGCCATAGCCGAGGCCTTGACACTTGGCATCAAGGCCGGCGCCGACCCCGAGATGATGCACCGTGTTATCAGTGTCAGCTCGGGGAATTCCACCCTCTTCCAGAACCGGGTGAAGGATTTTATGCTGAAGGGGGATTTCACCCCCGGCTTCTTCCTGGACCTCTGCAAGAAGGATCTGGGATTAGGTGTTTCCATGGCACAGGCCTTGGGCGTGCCAACGCCGATAGGGGCCGCCGCCTACCAGATGTATGTTGCGGCAAGCTGCCTGGGAGCCGGAAAACTCGATTTCTCCGCAGTTTGCAAGGCAATTGAAACGATGAGCGGTGTCTGTATCTCAGATAAAAAATAAAGGTTCCGCTGGACCGGTGCACCGGTGAAAACTGCAGGATTCTGTAGCCAGAATGCGTTAGGCAGTGGATCAGGTCACCAGGTTTCCGGGAAATGAAGAGGTCTTCAGGACAAAGGAGAATAGGACATGAAGAAACGTATCGGCATAGTCGGTCTTGGACGCGTCGGGATGGTGGCTGCTGAAAAATTCATCAAGGAGGGATACCAGGTATTCGGTTACGCCCGAAGGCCGGAGGTTATTGCCGAGTTCCAGAAGCTGGGCGGTATTCACGAGCAGAACCCGGCGAAGGTGGCCGCAAGCGCGGAAACCGTTATCATTCTTGTTCTCAACGACAGGCAGGTGATAGACGTCGTGACGGGGGCAAACGGGATACTCGAGGGAACATCTGCCGCCTCGACCGTCATCTGTATGAGTACCATCAACCGGAACAACCTCGAGATGGTTGCCGCACAATGCGCGGAAAAAGGAGTCGGCTTCGCAGACTGTCCGTTTACCGGCGGACCGGGACGGGTGGTTACCGGCACGCTGACCATTATTGGTGCCGCCGCTGCTGAAATACTGGAAAAAGCCAGGCCGTATCTGGAGGTCATCGGTAAAATTACCCTGGTTGGCAACAAGCCGGGCATGGGGCAGGCAGTCAAGTACTGTAACCAGCTGCTGGTCACCGTCATTCATGCTGCCACCATGGAACTCATTGCCCTGGCCGAGAAAACCGGTGCAGACCCGAAGCAGGTCTGCGAGGTGGTGGGGAGCGGAATCGCCGGCAACGACTATTTTCGCCTGCTCTCGAGCGCGATCCTGAACGATACCGCCTCTCCGGGCGGACTGGGCCAGCTCTGGAAAGATGTGAATATTGTCGTAACCACGGCTCGCGAAAACAACCTGCCGCTGTTGGCGACCTTTTCCACGGCGCACTATTTCAACATGGCAGTGGCCCAGGGCATGGAAAACGAGGACGCAGCACGCCTTATGG
>JAHEMX010000404.1 GCA_024643445.1 Desulfobulbaceae bacterium
AAAAAGAAACCCACCTACTTTAAGTAGGTGGTCGTTTAGTACCCTGTCTCCCTATTTCCCCTACAATGCTTCACGGTTCAGTACTTCTTGGCGCAGCTGATTAGTGAATTAAGTATACTGTCACCGTAATTCATTTGAGAGGATGACATGCTGGAAAAATTTTTCAAACTCAAAGAACATGGGACCGACGTAAAGACGGAGATTATAGCCGGTATCTCAACATTTTTGACCATGGCCTATATTATCGCCGTCAACCCCGGTATCCTCTCCAAGGCCGGCATGGATTTCGGCTCCGTGTTTGTCGCTACCTGCATCGCCGCTGCCTTCGGGACCGCAGTAATGGGCCTTCTTGCCAATTACCCGGTTGCTCTGGCTCCAGGTATGGGACTCAACGCCTTTTTTACTTTCGGTGTGGTGATCGGTATGGGCCAGACCTGGCAGGTTGCTCTCGGCTGTGTCTTCTGGTCCGGTTGTCTGTTCCTGCTGCTCAGCCTTTTCAGGATCCGGGAATGGGTAATAAACGCCATCCCTGCCTCACTGAAGACCGGAATTGCCGTTGGTATCGGGCTCTTTCTGGCTATCATCGGGCTTGAGGGAGCAGGGGTTGTGGTGGCTCATCCGGTCACACTGGTGACCCTTGGCGATGTTTCCAGCGGACCGGTACTCCTGTTTTTTGCCGGGTTTCTCATCATTACCTCCCTCTACTACCTGAAGGTAACCGGGGCGGTTATTATCGGTATCCTGTCAACGACCATAATCGGACTGTTCATCGGTATCGTTGAGTATAAGGGCATTGTCGCACCGCCGCCAAGCATCAGTCCGACCCTGCTGCAGCTCGATATTGTCGGTGCCGTCGAGGCAGGACTCTTTGTGGTGATCTTCGCCTTTCTCTTCGTCGACCTCTTCGATACCTCCGGCACCCTAATCGCGGTGGCCAAGGAAGGCAAACTGCTTGACGAACAGGGCCGGCTGCCGAGACTGGGCCAGGCTCTGATCGCTGACAGCAGCGCCAGTATCGCCGGTGCTCTGCTCGGGACATCAACGACGACTTCCTACATCGAGAGCGGAGCCGGCATTGCCTCGGGGGGACGAACCGGACTCACGGCGCTGACCGTTGCCGTGCTCTTTATCCTCTCGCTGTTCTTTTCACCGCTGGCCCAGATGATTCCGTCATATGCGACCGCTTCCGCCCTTGTCTTCGTGGCGGTGCTGATGATCAGCTCCATTTCCACGATCGACTGGTCGGATATGACCGAATCGGCTCCGGTGGTGGTTACCGCGGTGATGATGCCCCTGAGTTACTCCATCGCCGACGGTATTGCCCTTGGTTTTATCACCTATGCCGGCGTGAAGATACTGACCGGCAAGGCCAGGGAAATGAATATCAGTGTCTATGTAATATCGGGACTGGCAGTCATGAAATATATCCTGCTGTAAAACCGCCTGAATCCGGGCAAGCGGCGTTGTCCGGTTTATCCCGACCTTGTCCGCGTCCTGACATGGCATCGGTTAAGGCGGAACCATTTTAGTCAGGCAGTAAAACCCTGGTCCTTTGGGCCAGGTCAGAGACCTTTCGGCTCCGCCACCAGGGATGTTGTTAAAATCGCGGTGACGAAGTCATGAATCGGGCGTAAGGCCGGGGTCTCTGGCCCCGGATAGCTCGATTCAAGCGATTTTTTTAGCTCAACGAGACGGAGGAAAGACAAGAGCCATGAAAGCGATAGCATATCAGAAATCTCTACCCATTGAACATGGTAATTCACTGCAGGATATTTCCATTAAGGAGCCGATCGCCTCAGGTCACGACCTGCTGGTGGAAATCAGAGCAATCTCCGTCAACCCCGTCGATGCAAAGGTCCGCATGAGGGCTGAACCTCCGCCGGACGAATGGAAAATTCTCGGCTGGGATGCGGCGGGCGTCGTTCGGGCCGTCGGGCCGGATGTCACCCTGTTCAAACCGGGAGACAATGTCTGGTATGCCGGAGCGATCGATCGCCAGGGATGCAATTCCGAGATGCACCTGGTGGATGAGCGGATTGTCGGGCATATGCCCGAACGTCTCGATTTCTCGCAGGCGGCAGCTCTGCCCTTAACCAGTATAACCGCCTGGGAGATGCTGTTTGACCGACTGCAGCTGAAGCCCGGGAAACAGGCTAGTGATCAAATCCTTTTGATCATAGGCGCTTCCGGCGGAGTCGGTTCCATCATGATCCAGCTTGCGCGTCGCCTGACCAATGTAATGGTGATCGCGACCGCTTCCCGGTCCGAGACACAGGAGTGGGTCAGGGAGCTCGGAGCACACCGGGTAATTGACCACAGCAGACCGCTCAGCCGTGAGCTGAAACTCATCGGTATCGATCATGTCAGCCATGTGGTCAGTCTGAATAAAACGGACGAACATTTTAAGGAAATCGTCGAGGCGGTCGCCCCGCAGGGGAAATTCGGCCTGATCGACGACCCGCCGCCTCTTGATGTAAACCTGCTGAAACGTAAATCCATCTCCCTGCACTGGGAGTTGATGTTTACCCGCTCGCTGTTCAAAACCTCTGACATGATCGCCCAGCATCGGCTCCTTGAGGATGTTGCCGCCCTGGTGGACAGCGGCATGCTGCACACGACCGTCAATCAGCATTTTGGAACCATAAACGCAGCCAACCTCAAGCGTGCGCATGCGCTGCTTGAAAGCGGCAGGTCTGTCGGCAAGATAGTGCTTGAGGGGTTTTAAGCGGCTCAAGGAGGGCTGCTCAGCCAGTACGCTGCCGGTGTTTCGTTTCGACCCGCTGATCAAACTTCTGCTTGTTGATCAGATAGCGTTCGTGACGTCCCTTGCAGATCAGGTCGATGCCGTCATGGGCCTCAACATCAAAAACAAGTTTTTTCCCATCAACCTCGATCAGCTTTACCGTGGCGGTTATTTCGCAGCCAGGAGGCGTTGCAGCCAGGTGACTGATGTCGATACGGATGCCGACCGTCTGTTCCTGCGGCCAGTCAATGAAGGGATTGATGGCCCGGATGCAGGCCCATTCAAGCAGGCCGACCAGGTAACCGGTGGCAAAAACTTCTGGCATCACCTGCAACTCTTCCGCCTCCGGGTAGAGATGGGGCACCGTCTTCGTCGGAGAAACCGTATAGCGGTGCGTATGGCTCAGTCCCGGGGCCAGGGATTCTTTCATCATCTGTCCACTCCTGGAAAAAGGTTGGTACATTGGGGTCTCGGCAGTTGCCGTTTCATCATCCTGAACCCTTTCGTGACGGCAGCACCAGCAGTAGCATGATTGTCGAGTTTGGGATCGATCATGTGCGAAGATACTCCTCAAACTCGATGGATTACCAACCCAAGATCAAATCATTGCCGTTTTCCGGCTCGAGCTTTTTGCTTTAATGAGGCCGGAACGGATCGAAGAGACGCTCATTGCTTGCGTTCGTTTGACCTATTTGCTAACGTCACTGTTGGTTCTTGCCGGTGAACAATAAAACACATGCAACTATAGTATGCTATGTTGCGTCTGTCTCGCGGATTGTTGATGCATACCATAGATTTACTGTTTGATGGGACTAGATGAGACGACTCAAAATTCCGGAACTGACAGCTTTGTCCGGCTGTTACCGGTGGGGACCGTTCGAGCGCTCCAGCAGCGGCGTCGGCACGGATGATATAATGCAGTAACGGCTTCGAAGGGGTTTCACGCACCATGGGACATGAGATCGTTATAGTAAAAACCAGGGATGAAATAGCAAAGTGTTACGCCGCATTTAAGGCATTGCGTCCGCACCTTGACAAAGAGCGGTTTATCGAACAGGTACTCCGCCAGGCAGAATGCTCGTATCACGTTGTCGCCATAAAGACAGGCAACAGCTTCCCCAGCGCTGCCGGCTTTCGATTTTCGGAACACCTGGCCTGGGGCAGGATTCTGTACATCGATGATTTAACGACGCTCCCTGAATACCGGGGCAAGGGGTATGCTGCCGCCCTGATGGATTGGCTGCTGGATCATGCCAGAACGAGCGGCTGCCAGGGGTTGCATCTTGACTCAGGCTATGCGAGGCACGATGCGCACCGGCTGTATCTGAAAAAGGGCTTGCATCTCAGTTCTCACCACCTATCGATTGAGCTATGATACT
>JAHEMX010000405.1 GCA_024643445.1 Desulfobulbaceae bacterium
TTGACAAAGAACTGGAGAAGAAGAAATTCATCACCGGCGATCAGCCGACTATTGTCGATTACCTGGCAGCCATTTACTCGAGTTGGGGAAAAAATTTCAAGGACATCAAGATTACCCTTGGGAAAAACGTGGAGAGACTTGTTGAGCAGGTGTCGGCCCTTCCCGAGTTTCAGGCAGGCTATAAAAGAGAAAATATTGAATTTAAAAAGGTCGTCTAGGAGCCTCTTCAGGGAGTAAAAAACCATCTGACTGCGAGCCGGCTTTCGCGGCGTATGTTACATCGGCCGGGAGGCGAAACAGCACAATCCTAAATGTTTTCAGGAACTAATCTTAAGTTGCCCTCAACGCGGTCAGGTTGCAGATTTAAAGGAACAAAATACATCGCCCCCTTTTTTATTAAACAATATACTGCCACCAGAAACTTCTGATCTCCTTAGGAACATGTCTGATTTTATCAGGAACAGGATGAGGCGGTTATTAAGAGCGTTTTATAAATTGAATCATCTCGCCAGGAGTGAGATTTGATTTACCGTAGCATCTTCATGATTAATGACTAGGCATATCAGCCTTGATGGTCTTATTTACATTATCTTCTAGTTCCCTGCCAATTCTTAAAACCGCATTTAGTAGACCGGTTACTTGGGATTGATCTGTCCGTGCTCCTATAAAACAAGGGCGTAGCGCCAGGTTCCCGTTAACTCTGGTAGTACTTGGCATGTACTGGTTTTCTCTAACAAGGCGTCGATGCAGGGTTTGATTGAACCGATCAAGATCTTCCGATTGAGAAGCGACATAACGGAAACAACAAATAGAAAGAGTTGGCTCGCTCAGGACTTCAAGACGGGGGTGTTTATTAGCGAATTCTGAAATATAACGCGCCATGTCATTGTGACGTACTACTCTCTGGCGCATGCCTTCAACACCTATCTCTTTAAGCAGTGCCCAGACAACCACTCCTCTGCATGGTGAGCTCAATTCTACGCCGAAGTCGTAATAGGGAATACCAAAGTCATCCAGTGAGTGTTCTATGACAGATCTGGAATCATCTTCTTGCTTTACTGAGCCTTCCAGATAGTCGGCTGGTTCTTGTGTAAATGCTCGGTATAGCAACTGCCTATCAACCACAAATGTTGCGGCAACACCAACCGACGCACCAAGCCATTTGTGTGGATCAATGATCACAGAATCTGCCAGCTCTAGACCCCGATACAGGTGACTTACCTGTGAATCCAGAATCCCGGGTAATCCATAGGCACCATCAATGTGGAACCAAATAGCGTGCTCCTTTGCAATTTCTCCAATTCTCTGCAGTGGGTCGATTGCACCTGTATTGGTAGTGCCAGCATTGGCAACTACAGCCATTGGTATAACACCGGCGGCTTTATCTTCCAGAATTGCTTGTTGTAAAAGATCTACCCGCATCCTGCCTTCCTTGTCACAGCCAATTATTCTTATTGCTCGTCGACCAATTCCCAGTACACCTCCTGAACGTTGAATGGTATGATGACACTCCTGGCTCGCATATACGCTTACCGGTTTATTAATTCCGTCGGCTGCGGGGTCATGACCGATTTTCTCAAAAGCTGACTGCCGTGCACCACCTAAAGCAATAAGATTTGCCACTGAACCACCACTGCTATAGACGCCTTGCATATTCCCTAGACCAAACATTTCTGCCAACCATTGCAAAGAGAGTTCTTCCAGAAAGTTAAAGGCCGTGTGCATATACCGCTGAGGAGAAGCAATACTCGCTGCAGTACTGGCTAGAGTTGATGCTGTGGTTGAACCAGTTGTAACAAAGGAAGTAAAGCCTGGTCTCGGCACAGGGGAACCGTTTGGAATTATGTGAGTGATCAAGTCTTGAGTTACTTCCTCAATGCCAACACCATACTGAGGTAGAGGGGTATTGAGCAATTCGCGCCAGTTATTGTTGGGATGTAATGCATCTGGATGATCAAAATTTAAAAATTGATCCAATCCGGCACCAATCTGTGACAATAAATTCTGCAGATTTCCAGTTTCAGCCTGTTCTGCCGGCATTAATATCTCCTTGGAAGCGATTGGAAAACCCGAGGCGTATGGTAGGGGCCTCTAATATGTGCGAAGAAAAAAAATATGCCAGTAAGAAAATATGTCAATACACTTTAAACTTATCTAAGAATATTTCAGGGATGGCAATTATACGTTGGCAAATTGAAGCTGGAGCCGAAGAAAGCCTGTTTCAAGTGTAACGTGCTCCTGTGAATGTATAGGGTACCTTGCAAAATTAGGATTTTGGTTCAAAAACAAGGCGCGTGTGAAAATTTTGACGCAGGCATATATTTGATATTCCGAGCATAAAATATTCACACGTAACGCAGAGTTGGGGTCAAAAGACAATTTTTCAAGGTGGCCTATAGTCAGAGGATTGATTTGATTGATTAGCCGTACATCGGTTAATTTCCCGGCAAAAAATTGTAAAAATGACGTGCAGGGTTGGTTTATTTGGATCCTGACATGGCATTGCGGCGAATCTCGGTTTCTGCCAAGGGATAATCAAAGCGCTCTCTTGCATTGATACTTGCCGGGTAGCGGGGCTTGAGAAGGGACCCTGTAAGATTGACAGGCTTTTGGGGAATCTGTATACTGCGTTTTAATTTCAGGTGCTTGGCAACAAGCTGAAGAGGGAACCCTGTGGAAATCGGGGACGGGCCCGCCGCTGTAACCGGGGATGAACGCTGCAGGTGCCACTGATGCATGCATTGGGAAGGCGCAGCAAGTAAGTTGATCCGGGAGTCAGAATACCTGCCTGGAAAGAGTTCAAAACTCCCCGAGGACAAGGGAATTTATAAACGAGACGTGGAAATAACAGGGCTTCCCCGGATCAGACAAAGGTCCGGGGATTTTTTGTTTCCGGGCATCGATGAGCGGAAGGAGGGTGAAATGAAGAGAAAAGCAAGGGTCATTCTGGTGCTAATCTGTCTGCTTTTCGTTGCTGTTTCTGCAACAGGTGCTGCCGAAGCGAAGGGCGGGACAAAGGAAAACAGCAATGCGATCGTTCTTGCGGCGTTCGGGACGACAGTGCCGGAAGCATTGTCATCCATCATGAATATCGCCGGTCAGGTGCGAGCCCGTTATCCTGAAACGGAAGTCCGTCTTACCTTTACTTCCAACATCATTCGCTCGATCTGGAGGAAGCGTCAGGCAGAAGCACAGCAATGGCTTGATCGTGGCGTTCCGGAGGAAATTCTTTATGTGAAGAACATCATTTCCACCATCGGTGACCTGCAGGAGGATGGCTATCGAAATATTGTTGTTCAGCCCGCCCATATGTTCTTCATGGAGCAGTCTCACGATCTGTTGCAGTATGTGAACGGGATCGCGTCCATTCGTACGAAGAAAGAGAAGTGGCGGCCCTTTGACAACCTGGTCATGGGGCGTCCTGCACTGGGCAGGCCCGGTGAGCAGTATGACTATCATGGTGATGTCGAGGACGTGGTCGCAACCCTGGCGAAAGATGTGGACCGGGCCAGAAAATCGGGGGCAATGCTCGTCTATATGGGGCACGGCAATGAATTCTGGTCGACGGGAATTTATCGCGAAGTGCAGAATAACCTGCGGGAGAGATATCCTGATGTTGTCAGTTTTGTCGCTGTGGTAGAAGGGCACCCCGGGCTTGCTGACCTGCAGACCCAGCTTACCCAGGAACAAAACAAAAAAATCATGCTCAAGCCATTCATGATCGTCGCCGGTGACCATGCTGCAAATGATATGGCCGGACCTGCGAGCGACTCCTGGAAATCCGTGCTCAGCGAAAAGGGCTATGAGGTGGAGCCGATCATGGAAGGTCTCGGTTCAAATGACGACTTTGCGCGACTTTTTGTCGATCATATAGCCGATGCTGCCCGCGAACGGGGCATCGTGTTGAAATAGACGGAATTCGTGATTAATAATAGGACAGAGGGTGCGGCCTTCTCTTCTGCAGACCGGGTAAGCTTTTCAGGACTGCGAAGATTCAGGGGGAGGAGACGCCCTGTCTTTTACGGTTTCTGCTGAAAACTATGGCCGGAAGCAGGCTGGCTGTGACTGGCTGACGGTTTATTCTGTTTGTTATGACGGTAACCGACGGAGGACTGGGTCAT
>JAHEMX010000406.1 GCA_024643445.1 Desulfobulbaceae bacterium
CGATGCCTTTCACAATCTGTCGTGTCACAGGAAAAACTCCTTATCTAAAAAAAGCGGATAGCCCATTGGTGATTAGCAGACATATTTAATAGCCAGACGCTCCGCCGCATCCTTATCATTGATGCCGAGGGCGTCAGACATGCCGATGGGCAGGCTTTGTGAGCGGCCCAGCGGAGCCATGATTTTTTTCACCTCTGTCCGGATTGCCATAAAGGTATTGGCGACACGCTCAGCCACCTTGTCGGGATCGAGGCGTCGATAGAGTTTCGGGTTCTGACTGGTGATTCCTTTCGGGCAGATGCCGACATTACAGACATTGCAGCGATTCTGCTCATTTCCGAGGCAGCCGGCAGTCGACTGCATGATATATTTTCCGATATGCACGGCACTGGCGCCAAGCATGATCATGGCCATGCCGTTCTGGGCAACATTGCCGTTTTTACCAATACCGCCTGCAGCATAGATCGGCACTTCGTTCTGCATGCCCTGTGCGGCAAGGTCGAGATAACATTCCCGGACGTTGGAGGCGATCGGGTGACCGGTAGCGTCCATTGACACATTGTAGGCCGCACCGGTGCCGCCATCGATGCCGTCTATCAGGAGTCCGCCGGCATAGGGGTTGCGCACCAGATTGTTGAGCACCGATTTGGCGGAGGTGGAAGCGGAAATTTTCGGATACACCGGAACCTTGTGGTCGAATGCCATGGACAGGGTTTGGATCATTTTCATGACACTTTCTTCAATTGAATACAGGGTCTGGTGAACCGGCGGGGAAGGCAGGTCTACTCCTTCGGGAACGCCTCGCAACCGCGCGATCAGCTTGGAGACCTTGTACCACATGAGCAGTCCACCGTCGCCGGGCTTGGCGCCCTGGCCGTATTTTATCTCGATGGCCGCCGGGTCGCACTGCATATCCGGGATGGCGCGTATGATTTCGTCCCAGCCGAAATAACCGGAGGCAATCTGCAACACGATGTACTTCAGGTAGGGGCTTCGCAGTACCCATGGCGGGCACCCGCCTTCGCCGGTGCACATCACGACGGGAATGCCAAGTACCTCATTGCAATAGGCAACACCCTGGAGCAGCCCCAGCCACATGTTTGGCGAGAGTGCGCCGAATGACATCGAACCGATGATGAACGGGAATACTTCTCTGGTCGGAGGGATCCAGCCGCCGTTCACTTTTCTTTTCAGGTATTCCTCCGGGGAGAGGATCCTGCCGATTGTCGTCGTTACACTGAACTCATGCCGGCCGGCGTCGAGGGCCGGATCGGTGAGCATGGAGATGCGGTCAAAGATGATGCGGTCAAGCAGGGTCGGCCCGGAGGCGTTTCTCCGACCGCCGCGTTTGGGTGCTTCACCGCCCTGGTTGTTGAAGAACAGCGTCCTGTTTTCCAGTGTATTGGGCGTCGGGGTGATGGCCTCGTTCGGACAGACCATGGCACACATGCCGCAGCCGATACAGCTATGCTGCATATCGGTGCGCTGGCGGATGCCGACAAAGGTACGGTAGTCATTCCCCCGCTTGTTGCTGAGGATTTCAAGCTTGGGCATGCGCTGCCGGCGGTAGGCCAGGTACAGGCATTCCTTGGGGCAGACGCTCGTGCAGTTACCGCAGAGGGTGCACCGGTCTTCCCGATGCTGGATGATCCACGGAAAATCCGGATAACTCAGGCTGCCAGGCTCAACGGGAATTGATCGTATTGGGACCATATTTTAAGTTCCTTTCTTTCTGGTGGAATAATGACCGTATGTTCTCTCATGGGCTGGAAATCAAGGTCCGGATTGCGGTCCGGTATCATCGCATCGACGCCGCACATTTCTGAAGCAATGGCCCAGACGCCCTCTCTGCCGCCAACCGTAGCCGGCCGCAATTTTTTCTGATCCATCACCAGCAGGCAGGTTTCATCCGGCAGTGTACCGATAACGGCGTTCGGACCGTCAATGATGAGCCGGCGGCAGACATTGCGCAGCCCCTTGAGAAAATCGCCCTGCGGATGCGTGTCCAACTCAGCCGGACTCAGCGGGGTAATAATATGCTTATAGGTTTCCAACGGAAGCTTCAGTTTTTTCAAGGTGTAGTGCAGAATGTGGGTAAATACCTCGGAATCACTCTGGTAGCCTATATAGCCGGGAAAATTCCGGCCGAGCAGCCAGTCTCTGATCGGCACAAAGGCGGTATTTTCTCCGTTGGTCATGGTGGCGACGCCCTGGATGAAAAAGGGGTGACAGGCATAGAGGTTGATCCCGTAATTGGTATTCTGGCGGCCCTGTGCCATGCAGACACGGGACTTGATCTGACCGTCATGAAGACTCAGGGTGTTTCCTACCTGCAGCGGCCAGCCGACCTCCTTGATCATCGCGACATCCGGGTAGAAAGAAAAAACGGATAGGTCGCCGTTATGCCGGTCTCCGTCTTGCCGCAGGGCGAGGCGGGTCAGCAGGAGTTCCATCTCACGTTCTTCTTTGGACGCTTCGGAAAACCGTTCCGGCATACGATAGGCACGGACAAAGTAGCGATAACGGTCCTTGCCTTCCATGAATTTTCTCTTCATGGAGAATTTATGGTCGTATTTCAGTTCGTAGCCGCGCTCTTCCATGAAATTGTCCAGCCGGCGCCAGGATTTATCATTTTCTGCGATACCGGAAAGAATCGGGAATCTCGGGTTATACTTGAAATCCTCAAACTCCATGCCGCGCAGGAGAAGCCCGAGTCCGGAGCCATCATAACCTTCCTGCATGGCTTCCATCGCTTCGAGAACCTCAAAGGGCGAGAAGGGGTCAATGGCGGTTTTTAAGGCTAATCGACACATCAATCTGTCTCCCGGTAGGTAATTATGCCGCCTTGCTGCGGCGCTAAGTCGTGGTGGAAATCGAACCAGCTGACTGGCAGTCCCTAGCCAGTCAGCCGCTGAAAAACACTTTAAAATGAACGAGCACGTTTACACAAAATATGATTCGAAGTCAAGAGGGCTGAGGTTTTCGCGGGATTGTCAGGCTGCTGGAGGTGATTCCAGAAAAAGATGATTTCAGCAGTTAGTGAAAAGAAATATGAGAGCTCCTTCAAGCGCCTGAGGTTTGACTGTGGATATACTCAATTTGTGAAAATCAGAAGGTGCTGCAAAAGTACCGAGCCGTCACGGCAAGGGGTGCGACAGTCCCGATGTGCGGGGACGGCCGGTACGGGGAAGCGGCTGGTCTAACCGGGTTCGGGCTATTTAAGGATCCTGCCGAGATTTTTTACCTTGTCAACCTGCTCTTTGACTTCGGCAACCTCTTTTACTCCGGGAATATCATCGATGATGTTCTTGCCGCCATCTTCGACATCATTGATGCCCTTTTTAAATGAGCTGATCGCCTTGCCGAGACCTGAACCGATCTCCGGAAGCTTTTTGCCGCCAAAAACCAAAAAAGCAATACCAAGTATAACAATGAGTTCGGGGGTACCTAAACCAAACATGTGGGGCTCCTTATAATCAACCTTCGGGACAGGGAAAATCAGGCTTTGGTGGTATCGTCTGTATCGGTCTTGTCTTTATCAAGGGACTTTTTCTCGCCGCTTGTTGCTTCCTTGAAGTTCTTGATTCCCTTGCCGATACCTGAGCCGATTTCAGGAAGTTTTCCTGCTCCGAAAATAATGACGATAATAACCAGTATTACGATGAGCTCCGGCATTCCCAGTCCGAACATGTTGTACCTCGATTTGAAGCTGCATTATTGATGACCGCTGAGCTGGTGTCAGTGGAAATGAGTTGTGTTTCAAGCTGAATGTAGAGCAGTCTCATGAGAAAGTCAAGCCGGACATGGAGCCGTGTCCAAATCGGCTGTATCTTCACTGCAGTGTACTATTTGAAATCCTGAACCGTTCCCGGAACTGCCGATTCCTTGAAAGGCCGGACGTTGCCGGATAATCCTTTCACGGTGGCGATAATGTCGGATTCATCGAGTGTCAGCAACCGCCTGTCTTTCATCACGATTCGACCGTTGATGATGGAGTGGAGGACGTCAGCACCCCGGGCGGCATAGACCAGATGCGAGGGAATATTATACAGGGGGGTCAGGTGAGGCTGCTTAACATCAAGAACGATGAGATCAGCCTTTTTGCCG
>JAHEMX010000407.1 GCA_024643445.1 Desulfobulbaceae bacterium
GAAGTCTCAACATCGATTTTCTCATCGGCTACCTGCATCGCCTGCTTGCCAAACGAGCTGATCTTAAACTCATTATCACCTCGGCCACCATCGACACGGAGCTGTTCTCAAGACATTTCAAGGTAGCGCCGATACTGCAGATAGAAGGGCGAAATTTCCCGGTGGAGATGATTTATTCGGCCCCGAACGAGGATCAGGATGAAATACCCTTTCTCGACCATTGCATTGAGATGATCGACAGGGTATGCCGTCACTACCCGCCCGGTGACATACTCGTTTTTCTGCCGACGGAACGTGATATTCGATCCTGCTGTGAGGTTATCCGCGGACGGCTCCCTGAGCGGACGGTTCTCCCTCTTTTCGGCCGGCTTCAGGCAAAAGATCAACAGCAGATTTTCAAAACCCACAAGAAAAACAAAATTGTTCTTGCCTCAAACGTTGCCGAAACCTCCGTCACGGTCCCCGGCATACGCTACGTGATCGATACCGGTCTTGCCCGCATCGCCAGTTATGATCATCGTTCACGTACAACACGGCTGCCTGTCACCAAAATTTCGCAGGCCAGTTGTAACCAGCGTGCCGGTCGCTGCGGCCGAATCGGCCCCGGAACCTGTTTCCGGCTATACGACGAAGAGGATCTCGTTTTAAGACAGGAATTTACCACCCCGGAGATACAACGATCCAATCTGGCCGAGGTCATCCTGCAGATGATCGCGCTCAATCTTGGCGATCCCGCCGACTTTCCCTTTCTCGAACCGCCAAAACCATCCGCTATCCGGGATGGTTTCATGTTACTCAGAGAACTGGGCGCCATTGACGTCCGCAACCGGCTGACCACTACAGGACGAATGATGGCAGGCCTGCCCATCGATCCGGTGATATCGCGTATAATCATAGAAGCCAAAAAGAATGACTGCCTCAGCGAAATGATCGTCATCGCCTCGGCTCTGGCCATCCAGGATCCGCGGGTTCGTCCCGCTGAAAAGGAACAACTGGCAGACAAGGCGCATAAACTATTTGCACATCCTCAATCTGATTTCATCTCTTTGCTCAACATCTGGAACGGTTATCATCAGCAGGTCTCAAACATTTCCTGGGGAAGCTTGAAACGTTTCTGTTCAGATCATTTTCTCTCTTTCCAGAGGATGCGTGAGTGGATTGACCTGCACGATCAACTCAAACGTATCTTAAGAAATCATAAGTCATTCACCTGGAATAAAACGGATGCCTCCTATGAGCATATCCATCGCTCGTTGCTGAGCGGACTGTTTCGTCACGTCGCCAGAAGGAAACAGGGCGCATACTACCAGGGAACTGCCAACAACGAATTGATGGTCTTTCCCGGTTCTGGGCAATACCTTCGCAGCGGTGATTTGATCATGGCAGGATCGTTTCTGGATACGACAAGACTCTACGGCCTGACCATTGCCACCATTGAGCCGGAATGGGTAGAAAAGTCCGCCGGGCCGTTTTGCTCCTATTCCTGGACGAACGCTCGATGGCAGAAAAAAACGGGTCGTGTCATCGCCGATGAGCAGGTATCTCTGAAAGGGCTCATCCTCCTCAGCGGCAGGATCGTAAATTTCGGTCAGATTCACAAAAAGAACCGGCCGGAGGCGCGCTCCATTTTTATCCAGAAGGCGCTGGTGGAAAACCAGCTGAGCGGCTCCTTTCCTTTTCTTGAAAAAAATAGAGTCCTGATTGAAAAATGGCATGATTCAGAACATAAGCTGAGACGGAAGAATATCGTCATCGATGAAACAGCCATCTTTGCCTATTACGACAGCAGGTTGCCGCAACACGTCTACGACCGCGCTACCCTGATACGATACCAGCAGGCAGGAGATGGTGCAGGGCTCGAGATGTCGGCTGCAGACATTCTGCTCCAGCCACCCGATGACAAGGCGTTGCTTGATTTTCCAGCCAAGCTGATGCATGGCGATATCGAACTCCCGCTGTCATATTGCTTTGAACCGGGAAATCCGGCAGATGGCGTTACTGCTCATATCCCTGATTATCTCGCTGAAAACCTCAATAGCGAACGCTTCGACTGGCTTGTTCCCGGACTCATCGTTGAAAAAACAACCTTTTTGATCAAAGGATTGCCCAAAAAAATCAGGATACGGCTCATTCCCCTGCAATCTACGGTTGAGCGATTACTGGATTCTCTTGAATTCGGGCAAGGTAACTATTTCAAGGCACTCAGCCGTGCACTGTTTAATCATTTCAAGATAACCGTATACCAGGGCGACTGGCAGCGGCAGCTACCTGATCATCTACAGATGCGTTTTGCGATCGTTGATGCCGAGGAAAAAGAGATGATGACCGGCAGAGATCTGAAGGAACTCGTGCATACGGTCCAGGCGGTTCCAGGAGATATCAAAAGCGTATCTCTCAGCAAAGCTGACGAAAAGCTCGTCTCAGAATTGCAAAAGAAATATTTTACGACCTGGGATTTTGCCGGCATTCCGCAGCGAATTCCCTGCTACAGTGCTGACCACAAGGTGGTCGGTTACCGTTATGCCGCATTGTCTGCCTGCCCTGCCGAAGGCGGGGTGAAGATCACCTATGAACCTTCCAGGGAAAGCGCCAGCGACACCACCCTTGCCGGGACAACCTACCTTCTGCAGTTGGTGTATAAGCAGCCGTTCAAACAAGTGATGAAATACTGCCGTCTGGCACTCACCGGCCCTTCCGCTGTCTGGATGACGACCGTTATCGGCGGGACGGAAAAGGCCCGGCAAAACCTGCTGAATTACGTCATGCATTGCCTTTTTGGTTCAGAATTTGTCGGAATCATCTCCCGGCAACAATACGATGCTCTCGTCAGCTCAGTCGAACACCAGGAATTTTACTCACGCGCAAAACAGATAATCGACCAGATTACCGGACTGCTCAGACAAAGAAGAGCTGTTTATGCGCTCATACAAAAATACGAACATCTCTCTTCGAAAATAAATCAGAACCTCGAACTTTTTCCAGACCTGTATTCCCACCTGGAGAGCATCATACCCAATGATTTTCTAACAACGACGAAACCCGAAAACTTTGAAAACCTGTCAAGATATCTGAAAAGCCTTGCCATACGGGTTGAAAGGGGTTATGCGAATCCTGCAAAGGATCTTCAAAAACGTTTAAAACTTTCACGTTATCTTGATAACCTTGAAGCATTCAAACAAAAGCAGTCACAAGAGGAGTGCCGGGAACTCTATCAAGCCTATCGTTTTCTGGTGCACGAATTGAGGGTAAGTGTCTTTTCACCGGAAATACGCACCGCTGCGGCGGTATCTGAAAAGAAACTAATGGCACACCTTAAAGAACTGCGAATCTGCTCCTGACAGGAGGAGCAGATTCGCCGGCAAGACAATTCCATCGGCCCGGATCAGATTGCTCTGCGGCCAGCTTATTTTGCGCGTTGCCGGAACCGATGAGTGTCCTGGGGTCCCGCAACGATATTCGTGATTGAGGCTGACTTATCCCAGTGTAGACATCAAGTTCTTCAGGTCATCGATGGTATACGGTTTAGGCAAGAGATTCATAAAACCTGCTGGTCCGAAGATATTCACCGGCGGACGGATCGAAGCACCGCAGATAGCGATCACCGGGATGTCCGGCGCGATCAGTTTGATATCCCGACAGGTTTGCATGCCAGCCTCGGGATCATCACCCGGTAAATTTATCAAGACACCATTGAACGCATTTCCTTCGTCAGCACTTTTTTTCAATATTTCAATCAAATCATCACTGTTGCAAACATTCTCGAGGGCAACACCCAAATAGTCAAACATCACCTTGGCAACCTGCCTGCTCTGGGTGTCATCTTCCAGCAGTAGAATTCTGCGTTTAACGGGATGATTGTTATCGGTTTGGTGCAGGTCGTCGAGTATCGGCTTCACCGCGAGCGGGATATAAAACGAAACCGTCGTGCCATGATCAACGATGGAATCAACAGTGACATATCCACCATGATTCCTCAGCGTCGAATAGACGACGGCCAACCCAAGACCCATTCCTTTTTCATTTCCCCTCTTCTTCGTTGAAAAGTATGGATCAAAGACGTCAATGAGATGGCCCGCTTCGATACCACGGCC
>JAHEMX010000025.1 GCA_024643445.1 Desulfobulbaceae bacterium
CCTCTTTAATGGAGTCAAGACAGGCCCCGGCCGGGATACAGAAAACGGCAACGTCGATGGGTTGCCCGATATCCTTGAAATTCGAATAAGCCTTTACTCCCTGTATTTCAGGTGCTTTTGCGTTGATCGGAAACAGCTGCCCCGGAAATTTTCTTAAGGCGTGAAAGATCTGATAGCCTACCTTGTCCCGGTTGTTTGATGCGCCGACTACGGCGATTGATTCGGGATTGAATAGTTTATCAAGCGTGCGCATATCCAGGATTCTTGAACGAGTTGAATTTTCTTATGGCTTAAATGATTGGAGCTACGATATCTCAACCGGTGCGTCGCAATCTCTGGAGGCTCTTCGCGGACGAAACCGCATCTGCCACCCGGCCATCTGCCCGCCAGCCGCTACCAGGCGGTGAGTCCGCCATCCACGCCGACAATCTGCCCCGTCATGTAATTCGAGGCGGCGGATGCGAGAAACACGACAACGCCTTTGAGTTCGTCCAGCTGCCCGTATCGTTTCATCGGGATACGGGCAAGAATTGCCGCGCCTCTATTGTCAAACGTCCACTCGGTCATCTTCGTGGGAAACCAGCCGGGGGCTATCGCATTCACATTGATATTGTATTTTGCCCATTTCACCGCCAGGTCCTTGGTAAAGGTATTGATCGCACCCTTGGACGTGTTGTACGGAAGAGCGTCGAAGTAGGCCGGGTCGGTTCCCCTTGAACCGCTGTAGGATGTTATATTGATCACCTTCCCGTTGCTCCGTTTGATCATTTCCCGACCGACCTTTTGCGTGCACAGAAATGTTCCATTGATATTCAGATCGATCACTTTCTGCCAGGCCTCGACGGGAATCACTTCCGGTGACGCCCCCCACGTCCGTCCTGAGTTGTTGACCAGTATATCGATTTTATTAAATTTTTGTATTGCCTGTTGAACAACGAGATCTACCTCGTCTTCCCTGGTGATATCGCATTGCAGGGCAAGCGCCTCTGCGCCGAGCGCTTCAATTTCATGGGCCACTTCTTCACATTTTGCCAGGCGCCGGGAGAAAACGACAATATCTGAACCAGCTTCCGCAAGCGCCAGTGCCATCGTCCTGCCGATCCCGTCACCTCCCCCGGAAATCATGGCCACTTTACCGCTGAGATTAAAAAGATCGGGGACCTTCATAGCTCTTTCTCCGTTTAGAAAGGAATTGCCTGCCCGCTCATGGAGAGCTCAGCACGATTCCTCCGTATGATTTTGTGCCCATGGCCTGCCGACAAAAGGGGCTTAATCGTATTTGTAGAAACCCTGTCCTGTCTTCTTGCCCAGTAAGCCGGCCAGGACACGTTTCTTCAGCAGGGGATGGGGCTTGTAACTGTCGCCGAAGTCACGGGCCATGGTTTCCATGCCATGCATCGCGATCTCCGCACCCACCAGGTCAAGCAGACGGCATGGTCCCATCGGGTGACCGGCACACAATTCCATGGCCTTGTCGATATCCTCGGGCCTGTTGCCCTCCTGGACCAGTTTTACCGCCTCGTTCATCAACACATCGACAAGCCGACTGACAATGAAACCGGCATAATCGACAGCCTCAATCGGCTCTTTCCCGATGTTGAAGAGATAGGCCTTTACCTTTTCAAAGGTATCGTCCGAGGTCAGCTGACCGCGGATGATTTCCACGCCTTTCATCAGCGGGACCGGGTTCATGAAATGGATTCCGACGACGTTCTCTCCCCGTGCTGTCACGCTGGCAATTTCGGTTATCGGCAGCGCAGAAGTGTTGGAGGCCAGGATGGTATCCACATCGCAAACAGCCTCCAGTTCACGGAATAATTTTTGTTTGATACCCAGGTCCTCGAAAACCGCTTCGATGATGAGCTCAGAGCCGGCAGCAGCCTGCGGTAAATCGGTGGTGAAGGAGATGCGATTGACGGCCGCTTCGGCCTGCTCCGGGGTCAATCGCCCCTTGGCCGTAAATTTGGCCAGACTGCCTTCTATGGTAGATTTCGCGCGGGCGAGGGCCTGGTCATTGATGTCCTGAAGAATGACCTGGTAACCGGCCGTCGCACTTACCTGTGCGACACCGCTTCCCATGATACCTGAGCCGATAACTGCTATTTTTTTAATTTCCATGTGCGGATACCTGCATTATTGCGAGCCGGTTAACGGCTGCAACGTCACATTCGCTGACTATTTTCCGTTGAAGACCGGTTTACGTTTTTCAATAAAGGCGGCCATTCCCTCCTTTTGATCATGACTGCCAAACAGCATGCAGAAGAGATCCTGTTCGATCCTGAGCCCGTCTTTCAGGGAACCGTTCAAGCCATTGCGCATGGCCGCCTTGGCGGCCCGGATCGCCAGCGCGGGCATGCGGGTCAGACGCGCGGTCAGGCTGTTTATTTCGTCTTCCAGCCGGTCGATTCCGACAACCCGGTCAACCAGGCCGATTGCCAGCGCTTCGTCCGCTTTAACCATTTCCCCCAGCATAATCATTCTGGCTGCTCTGCTCGGATTGATGAGCCGGGGCAGACGCTGGGTTCCACCGCCACCCGGTATGATCCCCAGGGTGATCTCCGGAAGACCGAGCACCGCATTCTCAGCAGCAATCCGGAAATCACAGCACAAGGCGATCTCGCACCCGGCACCCAGCGCGAATCCTGAAATCGCGGCAATTGTCGGTTTCGGCAGGTCTGCCAGACGATCCTGCACGCGCATGGTCAAATCGGTCAGCCGGTAAGCCTGGCCGATATCTCCATCGGCCATGTCCCCGACATCCGCACCGGCGACAAAGGCCTTCTCGCTGCCCGTAAGCACTACCGCTTTTACTTCATCGTCCTCGCAGGCGGCAATTGCCGTCTCCAGTTCCAGCAGAACAGCGGCATTAACCGCATTCATCTTTTCGGGCCGGTCAAACCTGATCCAACTGACACCGTCCACGTTCTTCTGTCTGATGTATTTCTGTTCCATTGTCGTTATTTTGTTTTCCGATCGTAGAAAAAAAGAGGGCGTGCTGTTCACACCCTGATAACGCACGCATCCGCCTGGGCCAGTCCACCGCATATGGCGCCAAGGGCGTAACCGCCTCCGCGCCGCCTCAATTCATACATCAGGTTCATCATCACCCGCGCGCCGCTTGCCGTGTTCGGATGGCCGGTAGCAATCGCACTGCCGTTGACATTTGCCTTTTCATGCAGTTTTTTTACTTTCTGCCGGTCATTCTCAGCCAGCTTGAGCATGCTGACAAGCGGAACAGCGGCAAAGGCCTCGTTAATCTCCATGACGCTGATATCGTCCAGGTTCAAAGAGGCGCTGCCAAGCGCCTTCTGCATGGCAAAGGCGGGGGCTTCAGCCATGCGGTCAGCCGGTCTGGCAATGGAAGTCATGGCGACGATTTCGGCCAGGATTTCCAGGCCGAGTTCATCAGCCTTCCGGCGCGTCATGAACAGGATCGCGGTTGCGCCGTCATTGAGTCCCGGGGCATTGCCGGCTGTAACACCCTTGCAGCCGTAAATGCCGGGCAGTTTTCCAAGTTTTTCCATGCTCGCATCTGCGCGGTATTGTTCATCGATGTTCAACAGGAACGGATCTTTCCTTGGCTGGGCTATCTCAAGCTCCATCATCTCGTCTTTGAAACGGCCGGCGGCCCACGCCTCTCCGTACCTTTGATGGCTGCGCAGGGCCCACTCATCCTGCTCCTCGCGGGAAATCCCGTACTCCATGGCGACATTATCCGTATCCACGGATACCGGATTGAAGTCCTTATAGCCGAGTTTAACCAGAGGATCCTCCATGACGACGTCACCAATGCGGAATCCCTGCCAGCGCAGCCCCCTGACAATCAGCGGCTCCTGGCTGAAACTTGTTGCCCCCCCGCCGATGGCGCACTCGATCTCGCCGGCCATCATAGCCCTGCAGCCGTAGTGAATCGCGGACATTGCCGACACGCAGGCCTTATCGAGTGAAATGGAAGGGGTTTGAGGGGGAAGCCCTGCCTTCAACAAGGTCTGCCGCGCGGCAACAGAGGTGTAGACGTCTTTGCAGACCGAAGTGTCACCGACACCCCAGAACACCTCATCCACCTGCTCACCCGAAACGCTGACCCTGCTGAGCACTTCCCGCATCGGCAGTGCACCGAGATCGAAGTAGTCAAATTCCCTCAGGGATCCGCAATACCTGCCAAACGGTGTCCGTACCGCGCTTACAATGACGATGTCCTTATACATTTTTCCTCCGTACCGATCGGCAGAACACCTAAAGCGGGATGTTGCCGTGTTTACGAAACTGCCTCGGCTGGGTGACCTTATTGTCCAATAACTCAAGTGCGGCAATGATTCTTTTACGCGTATCCTTCGGGTGGATTACCGCGTCAATAACTGAGCGCGAAGCTGAATGGTAGGGAGTCAGATAGATATCCTTATACTCCTGAACCTTTTCTTCAAAAAAAGCTTTCGGGTTTTCGGCCTGCTCGATCTCACGCCGATAGAGAATTTTCACGGCCGGAATGGGGCCGACCATCTGCATTTCGGCCGAAGGCCAGGCCAGAACCTGATCAAAACCGATTTCATGTACGCCCATCGCCGGTATTGATCCCCCGTACATTTTACGCAGAATCACCGAAATCTTCGGCACCGTGGCCTCGGTCCAGGCGTAGAGCATTTTTGCCCCGTGCCGGATGATACCTTTCGTTTCCTGGTCAAGTCCCGGCATAAACCCGGGAACGTCTACCAGTGACAGAATCGGCGTATTGTAGACATCGCAGGTCCTGATGAAACGTGCGGCCTTGTCCGAGGCATCAATATTCAGGCAGCCTCCCATCATCGATGGATTATTGGCCACAATGCCAAGCACTCGACCGCCCATGCGCGCGTATCCCACTATCAGGCTCGGCGCGAATCCGGCATGAATCTCAAAGAACTCTTTGGCGTCAACGATTTCACGGATAACCTCTTTCATCTCATAGGTCTTGTTCGCGGCAATCGGAACAATATCCAGAAGACGGGGGCATTCCCGCTCCACCGGGTCCGAGCAGGCGGCGGAGGCCGGCTTTTCCGTGTTGTTCTGCGGCAGATAGGTGAGAAGTTGTTTTATTCGGTCCAGGCATTGCGCGTCGTTTTCAGCGGTGAGGTGAACAACTCCCGATTTGGTGCTGTGCACTTTGGCGCCGCCAAGAGCTTCAAAACTCACCTCCTCGCCAATGACCTCCTTGATGACGGCAGGACCCGTTATAAACATATGGGAGGTCTTCTCGACCTGGATAATGTAGTCGCACAAGGCGGCAGAATAGGCGGCCCCCCCAGTGCAGGCCCCCATGATTGCCGCGATTTGCGGCACGATACCGGAGTTAAGCGAATTCTGGTAAAACATCCCCGTGATGCCGTAGACGTTATCCATTCCTTCCTGGATACGCGCGCCGGCAGATGCATAGAGACAGATCACCGGGCTCATGTTCTCCCTGGCAAGTCTCAAGGTATAATGAATTTTCGCACCATGGGTCTTGCCGCTGGAACCGCCGAGTATCGTCTGGTCTTCCGAGATGATGAAGACCTTCCGTCCCTTGATTTTCCCGTATCCGGTGACAACGCCGTCACCGGGAAATTTTTTCTGATCCATGCCGAAATCATGGCACTGATGCTCGGCAAGCATATTGAATTCGACAAAACTGCCTGGATCCAGGATGTAATCGATCTTTTCCCTGACACTCAACATGCCCTGCTGCCTGATTTTCTCATTCCGCTCTTTCCCGCCGCCCTTAAAGGCTTCAGCCTCGCGAATCTTGAGTTGATCAAGCACCGGCTGCCAACTCTTTGTCGAATCCATAGCGATGTCCCCTTTTGTTGGTTTTAACGGCTCGGCAAGAGGCGTTGCCTTCTGGAAAAGGTGATTGGATAGTGTTTTGACTTTATCGAGAAGTTTCATCGGGCGGCCGGTTGAATCAATTCGAGCAGGATCCCGTAGGTGCTTTTCGGATGAATGAAGGCCACCAGATCCTTATGGGCGTTTTCATAAGGAATTTCATTGATCAATTTGATTCCCTCAGCCTTGAGCCGGTCCAGTTCACCTTGAATATCATCCACTTCCAAAGTCAGGTGATGAACCCCGGGGCCCCGCCTTTCGATGAACCTGGCCATCACCCCGTCAGGGGTTGTGGACTGGAGAAATTCCAGGTCGGTTCCTTCCAGCCCACTGAAGGAAAAGAGCAATTCCCCGAAGCTCTCCTGGCCGGAGAGCGACATCTTGAAGTGGGTATTGAAAAACGTGCGCACTTCGTCAAGGTTCTCGACCGCGATACCGACATGATGAATACGTTTAATCATGGGACTCTCCTGAAACGGGAAGAAGAGATAATACGAAATTTAATTAAGTTTCTAACGGATACCCATCAACCCTGTCAAGTTTTTTCTTGCCAAAGGGGCCGTGGTCTCGCTTGCTAACGACAGCAGCTTCAGTGCAATTGGGCGTTATGCAATGAACAGCGAATCTGGGAATTTTCTGTTTGACATTAATTTTATATTTAATTAAGTTGCTCGGAAAGTGAGGTGTAACCATGACTAAATTAAAGTCAACCGGAAGCAGGGTTAGTTCAAGAGGTCAGAATTCCCTGATTGAAGAGGCTTATCGGAAGATTAAGCACCTGATTTTCCTGCAGCAACTGGTACCGGGCCAGCGCCTGGTATACGACGATCTCGCCAGGATGCTCAAGATGTCGCGCACGCCGATAATAAATGCTCTCAACCGCCTGGAGCAGCAGGGACTCGTTGTTTCCGAATCCTTTCGAGGCTTCCAGGTGCGGCCCATGGATACCCAGGAAGCCTGGGACGCGTTTGGCATGCGCGAAGCTCTCGAGACCTATGCGGTCAAGCAGGCAATCGAGCATGCCAGCAACGGTGATTTTGCCTTGCTCGAAGAAAAACTCGTGGCGCATGAGAACTATGTTCCCAACTATTACGATCGGAAAAAAATCCAGCTGGATGCCCAGTTTCACATACAGATAGCGGCCATGACCGGCAACCAGATACTCAAATGGCACCTGAAGACCAACCTGGAACACCTCTACCTGCGGGCGGACCTGAGCAACTATAACGTCAAGCGCATGGCAGTGACGCCGGGGGAGCATCGCCAGCTGCTCCAGCGCATGAAGAACAAGGATACCATCGGCAGCATAGAACTCATCACGCTGCATATCCAAAAGGCGCGGGACCATGTCATCACCTGCCTCTCCGAAAAAGAAATGCATAAGGAAATGCTCACCATATAACCAGCGATAATCACTTTCCGGAGAACGGTTTCTCATGCAGAAATTAAAAGATCAAAAACGAAGGTGGGAACAGACAACGCTTGGGAAGGTACTGGCCCGGTCTCCCGAGCAGGAGGAGCAGTTTGTCACGGAAAGCGGCATTCCGGTCAAACGGATCTATACCCCGCTCGATCTCGAAGGCCGGGATTACGGCGAAGATCTCAGTTTTCCCGGGGAGTTTCCATACACCAGGGGTGTCTATCCGACCATGTACCGGGGCCAGAAATGGACCATGCGCAATTACGCCGGCTTCGGCACTGCAGAGGATACCAACAAACGCTACCGTTACCTGCTGGACCAGGGTATGGCAGGCCTGTCCATGGCTTTTGACCTGCCCACACAGCTCGGCTATGACTCCGACGACCCCGTCTGTGAAGGTTCAATAGGGCGGGTCGGGGTGGCGATCGATTCCCTGGAAGATATGGAAATCATCTTCAAGGGCATCCCTCTGAACAAGGTTTCCACTTCCATGACCATCAACGCGACCGCTCCCGTCCTGCTGGCCCTGTACATTGCCGTTGCGGAAAAACAGGGTGTGCCCCAGGAGCAGTTGATGGGGACAACGCAAAATGACATCCTCAAGGAGTTCATTGCCCGGGGGACCTATATCTTCCCGCCAGACGCGAGTATCAAACTGGCGCTTGACATCGTTGAATACTGTGCCGCGCACGTACCTCGCTGGAACACCATGAACATCGCCGGCTACCATTTCCGCGAAGCCGGAGCAACCGCGATACAGGAACTGGCTTTTACCGTGGCGGACGCCATAACCTATATAGAGAAAGCCCTGGAACGGGGACTCGACGTTGACGATTTTGCCCCTCGCCTCTCCTACAGTCTGGGCTGCTATATGGATCTGTTCGAGGAAGTAGCCAAGTATCGGGCAGCTAGGCGGCTTTTTGCCACGATCATGAAGAACCGCTTCAAGGCCAAGAATCCGAAGAGCTACCTGTTCCGCATTTTCAGCGGATCGTGCGGGTCAACGCTGGTAACCCAGCAGCCTATCAACAATATCGTCCGCGTGACCATGCATGCCCTGATGGGAATTCTCGGCGGCCACCAGGCAATCCATACCGCCTGCTGGGATGAGGGCTATGCTATCCCGTCCGAGGACTCCGCCCGCGTGGCCCTGCGTACCCAGCAGATTCTTGCCCATGAATGCGGGCTCTGCAACACCTCCGATCCTCTCGGGGGCTCCTATTACGTCGAGGCCCTGACCAATGAAATCGAGGAGCAGACTATGGGATATCTCGAAAAAATCGATGAAATGGGCGGGATGATCAACGCCATTGAAAACGGTTACGTCTACCGGGAGCTGCAAAAATCGAGTGTGGAATTCCAGCGGAAGGTCGATTCCGGCGAACGGGTTATTGTCGGACTCAATCGTTTCACCATGGAAGAGGAGGCGGCTGTCGAACAGGATATTTTTGAAATCGATGAGGAAGTGGAAACAATCCAGAAGAGAAAGCTTACCGAGTTGAAGAAGAACAGAAACAACGGGGAAGTAAGCGATACCCTGCAGAAACTTGCCGAAGTCATTGACCGCGGGGACAATGTCATGCCCTGCCTGATCGAGGCGGTGAAGTCATATGCCACCATCGGTGAGATCTGCAACGTGATGAGGGCGAAGTGGGGTGAATATAAATCCCCGACTCACATTTGACAGGCCTCGCCAATTGTCTGTGTTCGGCCCCTGCGGACGAAGCGGGAAAGAAAGAAGCACGGTAACTGAGATTACGGGATTGCGACCGTTTCAGACCTGAAGGAAGACGCTGCTCACATCAAACAATACAAGAATTCCAGCCATCATGAAAAACAGACGCGTGTTAATTGCAAAAATCGGCTTGGACGGACATGACCGCGGAGCCAAGGTTGTCGCCCGTGCATTGCTGGATGCGGGCGTTGACGTCGAATATACGGGCATCCGCCAGAAGATTGAGGACATCGTCGCCATTACGATTCAAAAAGACGTGCATATCCTTGGCCTGAGCTTTCTGTCCGGTGACCACATGACCATGCTGCCCAAGGTAATGAAGCAACTCAAGGATGCCGGGAAAGAAACCTTACCCATCATCGTCGGGGGCATTATCCTCAAACACCAGATTCCTCACTTGCTGGAAATGGGCGTGAAAAAGGTATTTCTGCCGGGTACACCCCTACAGGAAATTGTCGGTTTTATTGAAACAATCTAAAGAGCAGACAAGCATGACGGTGCCGGACTCATGACCAGTTCAGCATGCCGTCATTTCTCATTTAATTAAATTTTAAATTAGCACAAAAAAGAGCAAGGAGAATCAAATGATTATCGACGTTCATCGGCATTTGATCGTTAAAGGGACGGTCCAGGGAAGCTACATCCGAGGGGCACAGAAAAGTTTCGTGATGATGTACAACAAGGCCCGGAACACCAGTTACAGCCCTCACGATTTCACCGAGAAGATCATTCGGCCCCAGATCGACCCTACCGCCGACAACATCATCGAAGAGATGGATGCAGCCGGTGTTGACAAGACGGTTATTTTCCCTGTCGATTACGGCCTGCTCTTCGGCGAAGCCCCGATACATGCCTTTGATCAGAACAAACTCTATGCCGAGGTCGCAAAAAGGCATGAAAACAGGCTCATCGCCTTTATGGCAATAGATCCACGCCGCCCCGGTGCCTTGAAGCACTGTGAGCAGGCTTATCACGAGTGGGGCATGAAAGGTTTCAAGCTGCATGCCGGTGTCGGCTATATGCCCGATGACCCCTGCTGCTACTGGGTGTATGAGAAAGCAACCGAGTGGGGAATCCCGGTGATGTGCCACACCGGCGGTGCGCCTAATTCTACCCCCGCCCTTCGCTGGGAGTGTTCCCGGCCCGCCTATTTTGCCTCCGCGGCGGCGAGATTTCCGGAAACCGATTTCATTTTTGCACACTGCGGGGATATCGGCTGGTGGCAGGAAGCGATTCAGGCGGCCGTCTGGCTGCCAAACGTTTATGTGGATCTGTCTTTATGGCAGAAGCCCTATATAAAATGGCCGAAAAAACGTTTTTACCAGTGGCTTCGAGACATCATTGATCTTGCCGGCGCCGATAAGATCATGTTCGCCACGGATGCGCTCTACCCCAATCTCATGTGTCCATTGGCAGATTGGGTGCAGGCCTTCAAGAATCCCGAAACGGATTTTGAATTCAGTGATGCGGAAATAGATCTCATCCTGGGCGGCACTGCTCAAAAAATTCTCGGTCTTCAAGGATAGCAGAGGGTCCTACTGTTATAAGGGGAAAATATCATGCATGACATTTTAGATGTGATTACCAGCCGAAAAAGCATCCGACGCTATAAATGGGATCCGATTCCCACCGAGATGATCCAGAAGGTTCTCGAAGCCGCCCGCTGGGCGCCCACCGGAGAGAACTATCAGCCGTGGCGGTTCATCGTCATTCAGGACCAGGAGACCCGCAATAAAATCGGCGATCTCTCGAAGCTTGGCAGCGGTAAGCGTATGACCGCCTGGTATTGCATGGGCCATATGCAGAAGCGCTTTGAAAAGATAGAGGACAAGAAGAAACGCCAGGAAGTCCTGCGCTTCATGTATTCCGGAGAAGTCTCCGAGTTCTGCAAGCAGGCCCCAGTCATCATTGCGGTGATCGGGGATCTGCAGGTCGGTTCGGTAGACGTCCCTTACGATCTCTGCGCTGCAGCGGAAAACATACTCCTTGAAGCGCACTCGCTCGGTCTTGGAGGGTGCTGGGTGCACGGACCGGTGGCGGCCACCCGCGACGCCATAAAGTTTAAGGAAATCCTCGGCATTCCGACCGGGATGAACGAGTTCAAGGTAATCTGCTACATCGCTCTCGGGTGGCCGCAGGAGCAGCGGAAACATCCGCGGCCCAAATATCCCCTGGAAGACCTGGTGTACTGGGAGCGATGGGGCAACAAAGAGAGCATTTATGCGGAAAGTCTTGCTGACAAGGAGAACGTCTAAATGGATAAGACAGACTATTTCAATGACCTGCTGGCAAGGACGGAGGAGTTGTTTTACCACGAACTGTCAGATTGCGCTGCCTGGAAGACGGAATTCATCGGTGTTGACTTCATTCAGGCCAAAGACATTCGAGGCGGGACACCGGCTGAAATTATTGAATGCTGCATAAAAGAGATCTCGGCCGCCGGTCTGATCCGCGGGGCCTCATATTCGATAATCGGCAGGGACATTCTGCTGAGCCTGAAGATTCAGGGATGCGTCCATATCCCGAAGGAAATGAAGCTCAAAAAAGGCGGAATCAAGCCCTATAACTGTCCCATCGTTAACATGGTCCTGGATCAACTGATCGAAAAGCTGGGTTTTGCCACTACCTATGTGGCCGATCTTGAGGTGAATGGTGAAACGGATGAATGTCTGATCAAAAGCGCCATCTACGAAACGCCGGCAAAAATAGGCGCGGTCAGTGACTGGTCGGAAGAATACCGGGCCATGGAGGAGAGGGATGGCTGGAAGGTGATCGACTGCTGAAGTTCGCCGGGCGGAGCTACTGGAACGACTCCGCCCGGCATCTGGTCACGTGCTGTTCGCAAGTGCAAAAATGGATTTTGGTCACGTTAATTCAAACGGTTACACAGGTGGGCGGAGGATGGACACGAAGGGTGTTTTGGACAATCTGTCTGACTGACTCCCGTAAACAGGGAAGGTAGCTGGTCAATCATGGGTATGACGCTTCGCTAAAAGAAATGATTCATCAGGTACAAAACAAAAAGGAGATGGCTATGAAAAGAAGCAATTTATTTAGAGGTCTGGGATTGTGCTGCTTAGTTTTTCTCTGCACCATTGCGTTCAACCAGGTGGGACAGGCGGCTGACGAGGTAGTTACCCTGAAATTTGCCAACTACTACCCTCAACCGGCCCCACAGTCAAAAATATGTGAAGAGTTCATCGCAGAACTGGAAAGCCGCACCCAGGGGCGCGTGAAGGTCAATTATTTTCCCGGTGGCGCCCTTCTCAAAGGACCCGCCATGCTGAACGGAATCGAGAGCGGCATTGCCGATATCGGCCTGGCCCATATCCAGTACACGGCGGGCCGGATGGCCGTATCGGAAGTGAATGACCTGCCGCTCGGTTTTCCCAGCGTATATGTTTCCTCCCAGGTCGTTAATGATTTCTATTACAAGTTCAGACCGCAAGAGTGGGAGAAAGTGCAACCGCTCTGGCTGTTTACCAACAGCCCGAGCGTCCTGGTAACGACCAAACCGGTCAGGTCGCTGGAAGACCTCAAAGGCATGACCATTCGCGCCCCCGGCCCGATTGGTGAGGTTATCCAGGCCCTTGGCGGCACCCCGGCTCCCACGCCGATTGTCGAGACCTACGACGCCATATCCAAAGGCGTGGTAGACGGCGCATTTGTCTCTCCGGAGGCGGTAAAAACGTTCAGGTTCGCCGAAGTGGCAAAGTACATCACCATGAGCTGGAATGTCGGCAGCAGTTACACCTTCTACGTTATCATGAACAAGCAGAAATATGACAGTCTTCCCGCCGACGTCAAACAGGTGATCGACAAGCTGTCAGGAGAATTCAAGGAACGGTTCCCCATTGCCTGGAATGCCGTCGATTTTGGTGGCATCGGTTTTGCCAAGGAAAAGAACGTCGAATTCATCGAACTTTCCCAGGAAGAGCTTGACCGCTGGATGACCAAGGCCGAGCCGGTCATCGATGGTTACGTCAAGCGCATGGTCGACAAGGGCTTCAAGGAGTCCGAGGTCAAGGAATGGCTTGCCTTCAGCAAGGAGCGCAGTAAATACTGGTCGGCCAAGCAGGTGGCACTGGGCCTCAAGACGGCCACCGGTACCGCGGAAATGACCAAATAGGAGCAGGCCTCGAACCTGCTGGTCAGTTTCCCTTCACACAATGATTTTCTTCCTGTCCTTGCCTGAAGTGACAGGAAGAAAATCGTCGTGAATATCGTCTGCAGCGCGCCTCGTTTTCTCAAATGGTCTATTGGGATGGTAGTTGTCATGAGTGATATCCTGCATCAGATTGTTCTCAAAATTGAGATGGTCAATAATCTCTTTATCAAGGCGATCGAGTCAATCGGCATAGCGGCGCTCTTTTTAATCATGTTCATCACGCTTTTTGACGTGATCGGCGCCAAAATGTTCCTCGCCCCTATTTTCGGGTCGCTGGACATCGTCATGCTCATCCAGGTTGTCGCCATTTCCTTCACCACGGCTGCAGCACTGATGGCCGGCAAGCACGTGCATGTGGAACTATTCCTGCCCTATCTGCCGAAATCACTGAGGAGTGGTGTTATCGCCACGGTACACATTCTGGGTGTAACATTGTTTGTATTGATATCATTGAACCTTTTTCGCTACGGCTATAGACTGCAGGAGACCGGCGAGGTAAGCCCTACGGCACATATTGCCATCTACCCGTTTGCCTACGGTGCCGCTGTCGCCTTCATCCCGATATGCATCGAATTACTGCTGCGGACGGTAAGAGTGCTGTTCCGTATTGATGCCGGTCAAACCTAACGCGTGGCCAAACCTGTCTGGCATTGAGAACCTATTGAAAAGGAATCGGGAATGAGCCCTGAAATGGTAGGAATTGTAGGAATATGTTTTCTGATTTTACTTTTTTTAATGAGTATGCCCGTTGCCTTTGCCATGGCCTTTGTCGGGCTGTTCGGCTTTACCTATCTGACAGACTTTAGTTCCGCCCAGGCCCTGCTTGCCCAGGATATTTTTGAAACATTCAGCGCCTACCCGCTCTCGGTCATTCCGATGTTCATTTTGATGGGTTCCTTTGCCTATGCTTCAGGCATGAGTGACCGGCTTTATACGACCAATTATAAATGGATGGGGGGCATTCGAGGCGGACTGACCATTGCCACCGTGATGGCCTGTTCAGGTTTTGCCGCCATCTGCGGTTCTACCGCGGCAACGGCAGCCACGATGGGGAAAATCGCGCTTCCCGAAATGAAGAAATATGGCTATGATGACCAGTTGGCAACCGGAACGGTGGCCGCTGCGGGGACACTTGGCATCCTGATTCCTCCAAGCACGATCCTGATCATCTACGGTTTATTGACTGAGCAGTCAATCGGCAAACTGTTTATCGCCGGAATAGCTCCCGGGATACTTCTCAGTCTTTCCTTTGTCCTTACCGTCATCGTTATATGCATGCGCCACCCGGAACTTGGACCTCCTGGCCCGACCACGACGTGGCTTGAAAAATTCAAGTCATTATCAGGAGTCATCGAGTCCATAGCGTTATTCGTACTGACCATCGGAGGGTTATTCCTGGGCTGGTTCAGCCCTACCCAGGCCGGTGCCATCGGTGCTGCAGGGGCCTTGCTCATCGGACTCATCAGGAGACAACTGACGCTGAAAAGCATTTACAACGCGGGCCGCGATGGGGTACTGACCGGCTGCATGGTACTGTTTATCATAACAGGAGCCACGGTCTTCGGCCACTTTATGGCGATTACCACTATCCCGTTCGCCCTGGCCGATTGGGTCGACACCCTTACTCTACCGCCAACCGTCATCATATTGATCATCATTTTCATCTACTTCATCGGGGGATTTTTCATGGACTCAATGGCCCTCATCGTGGTGACCATGCCGATCTTCTATCCGGTTGTCCAAAGGCTCAACTTCGATCCGATCTGGTTCGGGGTAATTATCGTTTTAGTTGCCGAAATGGGGGTTATTACTCCGCCGGTGGGCGTTAACGTTTTTGTGATCAAGGGCATTGCCCCGGAAATTCCACTGGAAACCATATTCAAAGGCATTTTCCCCTTTTTACTGTCGCTGTTCATCGTCACAGCACTGATCGTTATTTTTCCCCAGATAGCCACGTTTCTGCCGGGACTCGTCAATTACTAGAGAATCGGATGAATTCGTCATGGCGGGTACAAAGCTCAGCGGACGGCGGAAGAATTTGCGCAATGTCAATATACTTTACATGATATCAGCATCTTTTGCGTTGCCACTAATCTCTTTAAAGTTCCGATGACCAGGGAGAATTGATTAATGACCATTCCATTTTTTGACCGGCGGAACATGAATTTCGTGCTCTACGAGATGCTTGGGGCCGAGCAACTGACTTCCTATGATTATTACCGGGAACATTCCCGGGAGACCTTTGACGCGATCATCGAGGTGGCCGAACAGATTGCCCGGGAACATTTTCATTCCCATAACGTGA